>NZ_JBUDSQ010000022.1:0-50841 GCF_054921335.1 Desulfoplanes sp.
TGGGGGGAGGGTTTCAAACTGCTGGAAAAATTTACCGATAACGCAACCCGACCTAGAAAACGAGCAATTTTAGCAAATAGAATTTCGGTAAAGGGACGATTTCTGGAATTACAAGGAAACCATATAATGACTTGTTGTTGCCGGACGCTTTGCGCCGGCAACAACAACGGCCCGTGGATACCATCCGCGGGCCGTTAAATTGTTGAAATTTTCTTGACAAATTTCAATTCAGCTCACAAACTGCACCCAGTAAGTCCAATTTATTAGACATACCGGGTGAAATATTATGAAGGATTTAATTCAACTTCCAGCAGAATTTGATTACAATTTATTGCTTCATGTCTTAAGAAATTATAAAAAACCAAGAGATAAAATAAGAAGCCTGATCAAGAATCAGGATATCTTAAGGGTCAAAAAAGGCCTCTATGTGTTGGGCAAGGATTATAAGAAGCCTTACAATAAGTATATCCTGGCGAATCAGATCTATGGGCCTTCCTATATCACTGGACAAACAGCTTTGGCATTCTGGAACATGATACCGGAACGTGTTGAACTCATCATCAGCATGACAAATAAAAGAAAAAAGCTGTTTGAAACACCGGTTGGTAGATTTTCTTATTTATATTGCCACAAAAAAGTTTTCAACATTGGTATTAATCTTGAGTATGCTGGTAATCAAAAGAAAATTCTAATTGCCTCCCCTGAGAAGGCGTTGAGCGATATCATTGCAACCCAGACTCATATTTCATCGGAAAGGGAAATGAAAGAATTTCTTGAATTAATGAGATTGGATTATGGTGATATTAAAAAATTTGATTCATCTTTATTAGAAGAAATCAAGGCCAGATATAAAAGACAAAGTATGAACCTGCTGCTCAATTGCTTAAAGGAATATTATGTTTGATGAAAAAATTGAACAAATGCTAGGCAGGTATGAATTACTTACGGTTCATGATCACGAGAATGCTCTCAAAGAGATCATACAAGAAATCGTGTTGCTTGGTTTATGGCGGTCAAAATTTTATGAAAAGGCTGTTTTTTATGGTGGAAGCGCATTACGAATTTTGCATAAGCTGGACCGTTTTTCTGAGGATCTGGATTTTTCACTCATTCAGCCTGAAAATATTTTTGATAGTAAAAAATACTTCGGTGCAGTAAAATCAGAATTGGAACTATGGGGTTTTGAGGTTTCCACAGAAGAAAAGACCAAGAAGAATGATAGCACTATTGACTCAGCTTTCATTAAAGCAAATACATTGATTCATTTATTAAAAATTGATTCGAATCTAAAGACCCACAAAAATGCTGTGATGAAAATAAAATTGGAAATTGATCAGGAACCGGCTATCGGATTTACAAGTGATCTTAAATATCATCTCCACCCCATTCCGTTTACCATAAAAACCATGACATTGCCGAGTTTGTTTGCAGGCAAAATGCATGCCTTGTTATGCCGTACTGTAAGGACCAACATTAAAGGCCGAGACTGGTATGATTTAATCTGGTTTGTGAAGAATAATATTCCATGTGAGTTATATTATCTTAAGAATAAAATGGTACAAACAGGCCATTTGGGTTTGTCAGAGGTGTTAGATAAAGAAAAAATTGTTGAATTATTATCTGAAAAAATTAAGGCGATTGATTTTTCTCTGGCAAAAAAAGATGTTGAACCATTTTTAAAAAATTCAAGGCAAAAGGATGAATTGAATCTTTGGTCTGATGCATTTTTTAACGATTATTTGATTCACAAAATTAGTGTCCAGACAAGTCATTAATTAAAAGCGGACTATATTTTTAATAAAAAAAGGCTCTTATTGCGTTTCGGGGGCCTACTCGCAATGCAAGGTCACTCCCCCCTGGGAACGCCGAGCGTCTGCTCGGCACTGCGTTTACTACATGGCAGGAACAAGGGCAGATGATGCCGGCCAGACAGTATAAAGCTGTACCCTTCAGCTGTTGCCCGAAAGGCCGAGCAGACGCTCGGCGTTCCCAGGATAAAACTTGTTTGGAAGGCCAGTTGTCGTGCTGATCCAATGATACTTGGCCAGGAAGAGGCAGGCCCCCGGAATCCAACAAGAGCCTAAAAAAAATACTGCGAATGAACCGCATATCTTGGTGGTAAGGCGGCTGCTCCGCCAGGACGCGGTGCTGACTTCGTCCAGTTCCTTTTGATGCTTATCGGGGTCGGACCAAGGTAACAGTTTGAGATAGCTTATAATAATAGCTCAAAAAGGCCTGTTTTTGGTCTTAAAATCACTTTTTTACCTCCAAAATCGTCCATCTAAGGCAATTCAATTCCAGTCCCTATCGTGCCAAGAGAGAACCGATATTTTCTTCACTGACACAGGGGGCCACCACAGTGACCGCGAATAGTCATCTTGTGCGATCTCTCATACACATTGACCAAAAGAGTACCCCATCCATACAGCACCCTTTTGGAGGACAAAATGGCCGTTCTAAGCGGTAAAAACGGTTTGTTTTGGGATTTTTATAATAATATTCCAGGCAAATAACGAGGTCCGACCCCGACAACAGCCGGGGACTATCCGGTTATGTTTTTTTCCTTTTCGGGGATACAATACTTACTAATGATTGACGATACTACCGATAGGCGTTAATAAAAAATGGGCATTCGAAACTTCAGATGCAGGGAAACCGCGAAATTTGGCAAAGAGAATTCTCAAAGAAATTTTCCAAAAAGATCCAAGTGCATACGCGGCGTAGGCTGCTTATGCTCGACTCGGCTTCCTCCCTTGATGATTTGAGATTTCCCCCTTCCAATCGCTTGGAAAAATTAAAAGGTGACCGAAAAGGTCAGTACTCTATCAGAATCAATGACCAATGGAGAATCTGCTTCCATTTCAGAGAAGGTGAAGCTTTTGATGGCGAAATTATAGACTATCATTGAGGAGGCACTACCATGCCGAACAAAATTCCCTTGGAACATCCTGGAACTATCTTAAAAGAGGAATTCATAGATCCTCTTGAAATAACAGCGTATGCTGTTTCGAAAGGTACAGGAATCCCACAAACCGCTCTTGGAGAGATTTTAAAAGGAAAAAGAAACATTTCTCCAGTGAATGCTTTGAAGCTAGCCAAATTTTTCAGCATGTCCGAGAACTATTTTTTAAACATCCAAACAAGATATGACCTTGACCTTGCAAAGGAAAAAGCCAGTTATCCTCTTTCGAAGATAATTCCTTTCAAAAAACAATGTCGGGACACAGGAGAGTTGCTGGAAGCTTGAGAAGCAGCCCACTTGCTCTTCAGAAATTAGCCGGTAAACCCTTACACTCATCTTCTGAATGAAAATGCGTTTAAATTCTTTGAAGATCCTCAGCTAGCTATCAAAGCAAAACAGATTGAAAAAGATCGTTTTATTTTACTTTGGGATACTACCAATAGGCCAGAACTAAAGTCAGAACATGAATGGCTTCATGCTCACATAACTTTTTCTAGCTTCCTCGCCGCTTTAAATATAGCTACATTAGGAATATTTTCATGGGGGTGAAGGGTTAAAAGTTGGCCTAATATATGGTCAATATGACCCGGAAACGAATAAATCTCATTCAATCACCCTTAACCAAGACCATCAGCAAGATGTTCGAGAAAAAAAACATTAACCGATCTCGATATTGAAAACACAATTATAATATTTCGCCTTCTTGTAAAAGAAAAGGAAAGCGTCAGTAGATCAGAATATCTTAAGGGTATAATTCATCTTTGCATCAGCCATTACGATCTAAATTTTCACCGGGAAGCATTTTCAAATTTTTATCGTTCATTTGAGTATTTTGTTACTCAAAAAGTACTTAAAACTACATAATTAAAGAATGAATTAAAGGAAATGCAAGGCGTTCTTAGTTCGCATGGGGCCAAGAATGATTTGATTGATGAATTTAAAGAAATGTACAAATTACGATCTTCCCAGATAATGCATGCTCAAAACAAGCAAGTAGCAATAACATATGACGATGCGAGAAAAATAAAAGCATAAGCGGATCTAGTTCTGCACCGTTACTATCGCAAAGAGGCCAAGAAAATAAGGATATAAGAAACATTATGTAGCGAGTTTAATTATGTCAGCAGCTTAACCCCTCAATGATGTCAAATACCCCGTCTGTCCAGCTCCTGGGGCCACTTTACCCCTTGAACTGAGCTCCTGGAAAATGGAGCTTACCGAGCCACTGCAAAAGCCTTTCCCGCATTTATGAACAAGGCCACAAAAGATATTGAACGGATAATAAACCTCAATCCATACACGCAAGAGTAAATCCCATGTCCGTAATCACCTTCCCTCTTTTTAATCAGAACGCACCTTTCCTGTTTGACCAGGAAAACATGCAGGCTATTGCCCCCCCAAAATCATCAAAGACGCTCACCTATGCTACAGCGAACACAGGATAATCAGCCTGGACTTTGACAATGATTTTCTCAGCGCTGAAATCAGCGAAAATGAGGATAAAGACGAATTTTTCTTTCAGGTCAATCTCTGGAAGTCAGAAGATGGAATAAGCGCCGAGTGTGACTGTATTGAAATCGCTGAAGATGAAAACTGCCCGCCCTGCCGCCATATTTTAGCCGCATTTTTCGCCTGTTCGGAAAAGCGGCTTGAAAGCGACAAACTCATGTCAGCTGCTGACGGGTTTTGCGAAGATCCCCAAGAAATCCATCCACGGCTTCTTCCGGGGTTGCCCAGGACGTCACAAGGCGGACAACACTCTGGTTGGGCCCGGCCGTTTCCCAGGTATGGAAAGCATATCCTGTGCTCAGCTGCCGGATCAGCTCGTTGGGAAAAATGGGAAAAACCTGGTTGGTCTGGGGAGGCGTTGCAAAAGAAAAACCGAGGTCTTCAACTCCCCGGGCAAGCCGGGCTGCCAGGGTGTTGGCGTGCTCGGCAAGCCTGTAGAACAGACCCTCCGTGAAAAGTCCGGCAAACTGGGAGCCCATGACCCGCCCTTTGGCGAGCATGCCGCCGCGCTGCTTGATGTGAAATCTGAAATGGGGCTGAAGATCCCTGGTGGTGATGACGATGGCCTCCCCGATCAGGGCGCCGTTTTTCGTTCCGCCTATGTAGAAAACATCCGTAAGCCGGGCGATGTCGGCCATGGTCATATCCGCATGGGGGCTCGTAAGAGCGCATCCCAGCCTGGCCCCGTCCAGATGGAGATACAGGCCAAGTTCCCGGCACACGGCAGCGATCTCCTCCAGTTCAGCCAGGGTGTACACCGTGCCCAGTTCCGTGGACTGGGAGAGATACACGGCAGCAGGATGCACCATGTGCTCGTCCCCATGCTCTTCCACCACGGCCCGGATACCTTCGACCAGGATCTTGCCCTCCCGGGCGGGCACGCCGTGAACCTTGTGCCCCGATGCCTCGATGGCCCCGGTCTCATGGACATTGATATGCCCGGAATCCGGCGCGATGACCGACTCGAAGGGTTTGAGCATGGAAGCCAGGACAATGAGATTGGCCTGGGTCCCGCCTGACACGAAATGGACCTCGGCTGCGGGATTGCCCGTTTCAGCACGGATCAGTTCGCGGGCCTTTTGGGAAAGGGTATCCTCCCCGTATCCCGCTTCCTGCTGCTCGTTGGTTGTTGCCAGAATGTTCAGAAGGTCGGGATGTGCCCCTTCGGAATAGTCATTGAGAAAGCTGTACGTATGCATGATTCACGAGTCTCCATAGCTACGCTCAATCGCAAAAATACCAGGTACAAATTCAGGATGCCAAAAATTGTTTTTGCAGCCCCTCCCGGGGGGCTGCAAAAACGGGCGACTTATATATGGACCCTACACGTCTTGGGTATTTTGGTTATAAATTTGTATGTGCAGATGCGTATTGTTTACTGTCCCCACGGCACAAAGCGACCATGTCGGCCACCCATGCCTTTTTGGCCCGCTGCAGGGTGGGCAGGGGATGGAAATATTTGTCCGATGTGTTCTCCTTGAGCAGCCCCAGCACCCGGCGTCCGGCCAGCCGATCCATGCAGCGGTGGATGAGGGGGTCCAGGTCGGGACTCACCCCCCAGGCGCAGATCACCGGGACCCTGTCCACGGGTCCGAGACGGCATGCCAGTTCTTCGCTTCTTTCCTCGGAAAACACGCAGTGGATTTGGCTCTCTTCCCCGGCCTCCAGGGCAGCGTAGCGTTCCACGAATTTTCCGCTTTTGGGGTCCCGCAGATCCGAGAGGTTCAGCACCCGGACATGCCGCCATGAACGGTAGTGCATCAACCGCATGACCTGGTACTGGGTGATGTCCGGCCGCGTGGGGACAAGTGCGGTATGGATGAGGCGGTGCACGCTATCAGGGGTGACCACCGTGTCCACGGGAACGAGAGGCCTGGACGAACCGGGATTCATCATGATGCAGACCGCGTCAGGCCATGTCCCGGAAAACCCGGTCAGGTCGTCGGGGGTGTCCTGCCTGTCCACGATTTCAAGGACGCTGCGGCAGTCCACCGAGCGACCGGAAGCAAAAGATATGGAATAGAAATGGCCGAACACGTCGTATCTGGTTTTCAGATCGCAGGCCGGAATAAATGGAACCAAAACGTTCCTCCTTGTGGGGTCACATACGCTCTGTCGTAAAAAAAACCGGTACACATTCAGAATGCCAAAGATTGTTTTTGCAGCCCCTCCCGGGGGCTGCAATCCGGGCGGGTCCATATATGAATCGCCCCTACGAGTTTTGGGGTGTTCGCTTATAGATAGGTATGCGCAGATGCTTATTCCAAGAGCCCGAGATAATAGCCAACCATGCCCATCTCCTGGTCAAAGCCTTCCTGCCCATTCAGCTCCTGCCAGATATATTCCAGAAGGGACCGTGCCATGTCTGTCTGACTGTCACGTACAAGGCTCTTGAAAACATATCCGTAGACAGCGATCAGGGAAGGGGTATCGAGGCCAAAAAGGAGCTCGGCGGTTTCGTCCCACCGGCATTGGTCCGCGAGCCAGGCGACCGCGAGCTGCTGCCGGGACGCTGCATCCGCTTTGTTCCGGAATTCCAGGGCAAAGGGCAGGACAGCGTCGATATCCTCCTTGAGTTCGAGGGGCGGTTTGGGGGAACAATAGAAACAGGGCTCGAGCATGCCGGGGGCCATGCGCCCATGAATGTTGTGGCTGCTGTCTTCCATGCCCTGCAGCATACGGTGCAACGGGGTGTTTTCATAGATACGCGCCCCGATGGTATACTCATATCTCCGCCAGGGCATGGGAGGACGTTCGAGCATGAGGGAGAGGGTCTGATCCAGAGTTTCGTGAGACTCTCCAGGCAGGCCGAAGATCAGATCCACGGTATGGTCCAGCTCCAGCTCGTCGCAGATAGCCAGGGTTTCCAGGATGTCCTGCTGGCGGTAGGACATGCCGTTTCGTTCCAGTACGGTATCTGAAAAACTGTCGCAGGTGAAAATCAGGGAAAAGGCCGCCTGGTGCAAGAGCTCGGCAAACTCCCGGGTAAAGGGGCGGGGCAGAAACTGGGAGGCGAACCGGAACCGGTCATGGAGACCGGCCTGGAGAATGGCCCCTATCAATTCCTGGGGATACTCCAGATCGGGGATATTGAATTCCGTATCAATAAAAAAGATCTTGCGCGCTTCCGGATAGCTGTCAGCCAGACGACCGAGCTCGTCCACCACCTCGGGAACGGACCGGTGCACGAACCTGCGTCCCTCGAGGATGGGCTCCACACAAAAAGAGCACCCCTGGTTGCACCCCCGCTTGAGCTGCACAGGCAGGGCCGCATGCTCCAGGGCGTAGCGGAATTTCGGGTCCCGGGTTTCAGGATACAGATTTTCAAAGACATGCAGACGGCGCGGATTCCTCCCGCCGCCCCCGTCACGCCAGACAAGACCGGGAATGCTTTGAATTCTGTCGATGTCCGGCCAGTGCTCAAGAAACTCCAGAAACGCGCGTTCCCCCTCACCGTGGATGCCGAAGTCGAGCCCCAATTCAGCGAGCATGGCCCCGGGTGAGATAGTGAATCCCCCACCCCCGGCCACCACCGGCACATCGGGCAGATTCTCCCCGAGCCAGGAACAGATGGTTTTGATCTCCGGTAGAAAATAACGGGCGGAAAAACCCGGTCCCTGAAAGTTGCCATACGCCTCGCAGGCCATGGTCGTGTCGATGTTGCGGATACCAAGACCGATGCAGTCGGGCCGAAACCGGCTGAGGATATGGTACAGATTCGTCCCCACATCCGGCCCGGGCAGGAAAGGGTAGTCCAGTCGGACCTCAAAACCGTTGTTCCTGAGATTCGATGCGATCAGATCCAGACCGAAGGGATAGACCTGTTTCACCAGATAATAGGGATCGGTGTACAGGAGAAGGACCTTGTTCATGGAGCGTTGTTCCTCGAAACCTGCGCTTGGGGAGTCCACTCGGCCAGGGTATTGCTGTAGAACATGCACATGACCCGAGCTGTCCCATCCATGGAGGATCGGATTTCGGCCAGAAATTCCTCAGGATCATACCCCTTGCGAAAATGAAACGTCGGACCATCCTGGATGACATAGCCGTCGGCAAAGGTTCCGACAATACGATGCCTGTTCTGCACCGGCCACTTTCCCTGCACGCAGAGATACGCCCTGCCCGATGCCCCGGTACATGTTGCGATGTCCGCATACACACGTTTTCGTTCCGCAGGGGGCAGGATGTTCAGGACATAGTTGCACACGACCACATCATAGGTTTCTTCGAGCACCGACCGGTCCGGAAAAAAATTGGGGTCATAGTCGTTCACCAGCACGGCCCCGGCACCCAGCAGGGTCTTTCTGGCAAACCGGTCCAGCCCGGTCCCAAGATGCAGGATACGCTTGCCCGCAACCAACCCGTCCTTGCAGATGCGCACCACGGGCTGGGAAGGATTTCTGGTATGGTTCAGGGCCGTTACACGGGACAGGGTCCGCGAAGGATCGAGCTCGCCGGCCTCCAGGGCCTTGACATCGGCATCGAGAGCCGCTTCGATTTCTTCCAGAGGAACCGACCACCCGAATCCGAGCTGAAAGACATAATCCCGGGCCCCAGAAGCATGGACCGTCCAGGAACCGTCCTTTCGCGGTTCGATGATCCACCCGACCCGCTTCATGGTCTCCGAAAGTTTGGTCACAAAAAACCTCGTTCCTTCCCCGTCTGCCCTGCTATCTGATCAAACCAGCTAATGGATTTTTTTGCCAACGAAACACGCGAAACATACAAAAAAAACTTTTTCTTAAAACTTTCGAGCAGTTAAAGTACACAGAGAACAGAAACTGTTTCGTTGGTCCCGGCCTTTTCCCGTTTCCCGTCTCCTGTCTCCTGTCTCCTTCGTCGTTACCTGACACCTCAAACCGTCTTTATCCAAAAAGCTGCTCGTGGAATCCCATGATGGAAGAACTCCCGCTTTTTTTCTGCGTGCCCGTACTCGGACAGAACACCGGATCATAGCCAAGACTGCGGGCCTGCTTGAGCCGCACACCCTGCCCCACAACCGGACGGATCTGGCCGTTTAAATCCACCTCGCCCCAGAACACGGCCCGTTTTGGCAAAGGGCGGTCATAGACCGATGAAAGAATGGCCGCCACGAGTCCCAGATCCACGCCGGGATCGGTGAGTTTCAGCCCCCCGCCTATCTTGGCGTAGATATCCAGCTGACCGAGATTGATCCTGAGCCGTTTTTCCATGACCGCCAGAATGAGATTGAGCCGATTGGCATCGAGCCCGAGTGCCGTCCGCCGCGGAAAGGTCAGATAGGTCCTGCTGGCCAGGGCCTGGACCTCCACGGCAAAGGGGCGTTGGCCGTCCAGCCCCATGACCACCGCTGTCCCGCTCAACCGCGCATCCCGGTCCTGAAGAAAAAAAGTCGAAGGGTCCAGGACCACCCGCATGCCCGCTGACTGCATTTCAAAGAGAAGCAGTTCATCGGTTGGACCAAACCGGTTCTTGAGCACGCGGAGCATGCGGAAAAGATGGTGTCGGTCGCCTTCCAGGGAAAGGACCGTGTCCACCATGTGTTCCAGAAGTTTCGGCCCTGCGATCTGCCCGTCCTTGGTCACGTGGCCGACAATAACCACGCACACGCCGGTTTCTTTGGCCTTCTCGATAATCTGCATAGCCACGGAACGGACCTGACTGACGCTCCCCGGAATACCGTCCACAGTTCCCGAAGCCATTGTCTGTACGGAATCGAGGATGATCAGTCCGGGGCGGTTCCGGGCTTCCATGGCCCCAAGAACGTCCTCGATCTGGTTGGTGGCCATGGCCAGAACATTTGTCAGCTCCAGACCCAAGCGAACCGCCCTGCCCTGGAGCTGTCCCAGGGATTCCTCTCCGGAAACATAGACACTCCGTCGCTCGGCCCCGGCCACGCTGGATGCCAATTGCAGCAATAGGGTCGATTTTCCGATGCCCGGCTCCCCCCCGAGCAGCAGGACAGCCCCGGGGACGAGCCCCCTGCCGAGCAACCCGTCCAAGCCCTCGATATGGGTCGGGATATGCTCCAGCCGGGTTTCCGGCGGCGGATTCTCCAGGCTGACCAGCTCTGCATTCTCCTTCAGGGACCGAATAGGCTTATCCTTGGCAACGACCTCGGCCTCCAGAGTATTCCACTGCTTGCACCCCGGACATTGCCCCATCCAACGGGGGCTGGTTGTTCCGCATTGGGAACAGCGATAGACTTCCTTGGTCTTCATGGAATTGTCCCTAGTTTTGACAAAACAAAAGGGCGACCTGTGGGACCGCCCTTATGTTTGATTATCACACATTGATTTGTAATTATTCAGGTTTTAGGCTTTAGAATCCCGAGTTCGGAGGCCGGTGGTCCGGAATGCTTCTTTACCCCTTAAACCTTGAACCCAAAACCTAAAACGGTCCGTCTCTCATTCCGGCGGGTCCTTGGCCTCAATGGTCTCCAACCCAAATTCATTGAGTCCCTTTGGCGGATTGGGAAAAACGACCATGAACGGCACTCCGGTCCCAGGCTTGAGGTCGGTATTGTTCGTCAGGATGCCCACTTTGGCGGACAAGGCGGAGGCAAGTTCCTCCTGGTTCAAGACCTGGAGCTGAAAATAGGAAACCACATTGCCGCATAAAAAGTCTTTTGATTCAAGGACACTCCCGTTGTCATCAAAAAGTTTGATGCGGAGCTTGATCAATTCCTTGGGGACCTTGAACCCATTCACGGCCTTGCCCTCGACCACGAAAACCTGACCGATCTTCTCATTCTTTACAAAGTACTGTCTGACATTCTCCAGCCCGATTTCCGGAATGACCGTATCAGCGTCTTTTTTCTGTTCTTCCACCTTGGTGCCGGTGAAGGCACCGCTGCCGGTATTGTCGAGCAGATCCGGGGCATAATAGTAGGTTCCGATTCCAACGCCGACCAGAACCAAAACGAGCAGGACCAACCAGAGGAGGATTTGCCTTCCCTTTTTCTTGCCGGGCTTTTCATTGGCGAAATTGCTCTCCAATTCCTCCGACGGCCCATGCGGTTCGTCTCTGTCGGAGGACATTTCTTCGGCGTCATCATCAAAAGACGGAGCCTTGCTGAAAACATCATCCACGGTATCCTCTATGGATTCCTCGGACCGGGTCACACTAAAAATATGGCCGCATCTTGAACACCGTACCTTGCTCCCTTCGGGGCCAATGCAACTATCATCCAGATTGTAACGGGTATCGCACTCGGGACATTGTACAATCATACCGACCTCACGTCATATCATAACCAGGAAAAGCTACCCTTGCATCCAGCACGGGACGTTGTCCTGCAAAAAAACAAGTGGAAGTGGTTTGGCATATGGTTCAATCATCAAAAACCAGTTCATAAACACCCGCCAAGCCACGGTATTTCTCGTCATAGTCCAGCCCATACCCCACAATGAACCCCTTGTCCAAGACGAAACCGGGAAAATCAACGGTCACCTCAAGCTCCCTGCGCTCACTCTTGTCCACCAGAGCGGCAATGGCGATGGATTTGGGACTGCGGGCCTCCAAAACCCTGGTCAGATAGCGCATGGAATGGCCGGTGTCCACGATATCCTCGACGATGAGAACATGTTTGTCCTGGATTGAAACTTCCATGTCCTTGGAAAAAATCATTTTTCCCTCGCGGGAGGTTCCTCCTGCATAACTTGCGAGACGCACAAAATCCATCTCGGGATCAATAGTCATGCTGCGCATCAGATCGGCAAAAAAAACAAATGCCCCCTTGAGAACACACACGCAGACCAGGGGTTCTTCCCCGTAGCGCTCGGAAATCTCCCGACCAAGCTCCCCGACCCGCTTGGCAATGGCCTCTTTGTCGAACACAACGTTCTTGTTCATCGATTCTCCGTATTCAACCAAATCTATTTTTGGGTCCGTAGTTTTTATATAGCCGGAACGATTTTTTCCCGGAATCAGAGCCCCATGCTGCAACCAACATTCCGATCGGGAACCCACACGCTTGAAAGGAGTCTTTGTTTGATAAATGTTCAAACATATAGAAAATGACAATGGGTCCATGTGCACCTCGCCAATCTCTACCCCTCTCAACTTACTAATGCGGCCAAGCCGCAGTTTGACGGTTTAGGTTTTACGTCCAATCGGCCATAGAATTTTCTTGATTTTCACGGCTTACTTTCACAACTAAGACACTAAAATTACTAAAATTTTTATCATCTCGATACACTTTCAAAACGTCAACTGCATGGCCACTTCGTCGCATTGGTCCGGGTACTTGGGACAATTGAGACAATCCGCCCAGACCTTTTGCGGGAGGGTTGCCTGGTCGACGAGTACAAAACCAAGTTTTTTGAAAAAATCCGGTTTGGCCGTCAGGGTAAACACCTTGTAGAGCCCGAAAGTCAGGGCCTCGCTGACACAGGCCTCCACGAGACGGCGTCCCCAGCCTTTTTGGCGCAAGGGTTGGGAGACGACCAATGATCTGACCTCGGCGATATCGTTCCAGGTAATGGCGAGGGCACAGCAGGCCACAACCTTTCGTGTCGCACCGTCCTCGACGACATAAAAATCCCTGAGCCGATTGTACAACTCGTTGAAGGATCTCGGCAGAACGATCCCCTCTCCGGTGGCGGCCTCTTTCATGAGCAACCCATGGATGGACTTGACATCCCTGACCATGGCCTTGCGCAAAATAAATTCTTCCATCCCATATCTCCGAACCGGCCCATATGGCCGGATACGCCTAGTTCTCCCGGGCAAAAACAGCGATGGTCCTGCGTATCTGCTCGGGAAGCATCAACCCCTTGTGGGTCCAGCCCTTTTTGCCGTTTTTCTTATAGAATACAAGCGTGGGCAGGGCCACGATCTCCTTGAACCCCTCGGCATGTTCTTCAGGGACCCGGTAGATCTCGTATTCGAATCCGGCCAGCTTCATGAACAGATCGAGTTGGCCGGGATCCTTGTCAAAAGAGACGCCAATGATTCTGACCTGGTCCCGGGGATAGGTATCGTAGATTTCATTGAGTGCCGGGATCTCCTGCCGGCAGGCACTGCACCAGGTCGCCCAGTAGGAAACCAGGGTGACCGTTCCTGTATCGGCCTGGATCATGGCGTCCAGGTCCTGCCGGGAAATGGTCTCCACATCGGCAGCCCATGCAGGCCCGGAAAGTATTCCCGTCATCACGACCGCCAACAACAATACCGCGCACACAACCCCATTGTGCTCATTGTATCTTTTCAGCATACCCATATCCGTTATCATTATTTTCAGTTGACTCGAGATCCTCTCCAAACGGTTAGGCGTGCGCTTCTTGACCACAAAGGCGTTGTGCCAATCTGACAGCGGCCACGGCGTCCTCGGAATATCCGTCCGCCCCGATGCGATGGGCAAAGGCCTCCGTAACCACGGCCCCACCGATCATCACCTTGCAGTCGATGCGCTTTTCCTTGAGCAGATCCACGGTATCCTGCATCCGGGTCATGGTCGTGGTCATCAGCGCGGACAGCCCCACCACACGGGCACCGCTCTCCTCCACGGTCCGAACGATCTTGTCCGCGGAAACATCCTTGCCCAGGTCGATGACATCGAATCCGTGGTTTCTGAGCATGAGACAAACAATGTTTTTGCCGATATCATGGATATCCCCTTCCACCGTGGCCATGACGATCCGGGTCTTGTCCGTTGCCCCATCCTTTTCCAGGTAGGGTTTGAGAATACTGAACCCCTTTTGCATGGTCTCGGCCGACCGGAGCAGCTGGGGGAGAAAAAATTCCCGGCGCTCGTATTTTTCCCCCACCACCGTGATGCCGGGAATGAGCTCCTTGTTAACCACATCAAAGGGATCGGCACCATCCCGGACCGCGCCCAGCACCATCGCTTCAATGGCATCCTTGTCCCCCTTGATCACGGCCCGTTCGATGGGACTGCCCCCCACATCACCCGGATCACCGCCGGTCTTCCGAGACCCCGGAACCGGCCCCCCCCCGGGTTTCCACTCGGAAAAAGCATCAATGAACGAGGCCGCCTGGGGATCACGCCCAAGAAGTACCTCGCTGGCGGCCAGGGCCTCCTGGATGCGGACAGAATTGGGATTGGCGATAAACGCGGACATGCCCGCGGCCATGCACATGGTCATGAAATGGGTATTGAGGAGTTCACGGGCCGGAAGGCCGAAAGAAATATTGGACAGCCCCATGACCGTGGTCAGTCCCAGGGATTCCCGGCAGTACCGGATGACTTCGAGGCAGGCCCTGGCAGCCATGGGCTTGGAGGAAACGGTCAGGGCCAGGGCATCGATCAGGAGGAGCCGTCTGGGTATGGACAGGGAATCGGCCTGCCCCACGAGCTCGTCGATGATGGCGATACGCTCCTCAGCCGTGACCGGAAGTTTGCGCCCCTTGAGGGGAAGCAGGATGAACGGGGCCCCGTAATCCCGACACAGGGGACCTAGACGCTCCATCTTGCCCGGTTCTCCGCTGATCGAATTGATCAGGGGAGAACCCGGATAGACGTTCAATGCCTCGATGACCGCCTGCTCGTCACTGGAGTCGATGCACAGCGGGGTCTGGACCTGGGATGCCAGTTCGCGAACGAGGTTGGGTAGAAGCTCCCTTTCCTCGACCATGGGGGCACCCACGTTCACGTCCAGAGCACCGACCCCCATATCCACCTGCTCCCTGGCCAATTCCAGGGCACGGGCAATCTCCCCGTCCTGGAACTGGGCGATGAGATCCTTCTTGCCCGTGGGGTTGATACGTTCACCAATGATCCGGCTCGAATACTCGAAACCCAGAGGCAGGGACGAGGAGCGGGAGGTCAGGACGACACAGGGACGCGAGGATTCTTCAAGGGGCTCAGGAGACAGGGATCCGGTTTCTTTTTTGAGGGCGCGGATGTGATCGGGAGTCGTGCCGCAGCATCCGCCCACACATTGGACCCCGGCACGGACGAATTCCCGGGTCTGGACGGCAAAAGGTTCGGGCTCCAGGCGGAAGACCGTGTTGCCATCCACCAGCTCGGGAAGGCCCGCATTGGGTTCGACCAGAAGCGGGGTCCTCGTTCCTTGGAGCATCTCCCGAGCGACCTCGAGCAACCCTTCAGGCCCGGCACTGCAATTGGTGGCCACAATATCCACGCCCATGTTCTCAACGGTATCCAAGAACACCCTTGGCCGGGTGCCTGTCAGGCTGACCCCGTCTTCAAAGGTCATGGAGATTCCCACGGGGAGATCGCAGACATTGCGCGCGGCAACCACAACGGCCCGGGCCTCGGCCAGATCGAAATGGGTTTCCCCGAGGATGAGATCCACCCCCCCCTGGACCAGTCCGCGGATCTGTTCCTCAAAGGTTTGCACCAATTCCTTGAAGGTCACATCCCCAAGGGGCTCGATCATCCTTCCGGTCGGACCGACGCTCCCGGCCACGAATCCTTTGTCCCCTACAGCCTTGCGGGCAAGAAAGGCCCCGACACGGTTCATGTCGGTACAATCGATGTCCGGTCCCAACTTGAAACGGCTACCACCAAAGGTATTTGTGGTCACCACATGGGCCCCGGCCTGAAAATATTCCCTATGGATCTGTTCGACGACTTCCGGACAACGCAGACAGAACCGCTCGGGAGACTCACCCGGGCCCAGACCTCTGGCCTGCAGGAGCGTTCCCATACCCCCATCAAAAATAACGGTCCTGCCGGAACCGAGAAATGTTCTGAACGGTCTCAATCCATACTCCTACAAAAAACATGGGCAGCACCTGCCCCTTGACCATACCCCGACCAAGCAGGATATGCACAATACCATCCATCCCTTCCCCAGACCTTCTAGAGCCGAACCCGGGATGCCCCCTTGTCGAAAACGCAACGATAGCCGGTGGTCCGTTGGGAATGAAAAAAGCCGGTTTTCTTCATTCCAACCGGCTTGCCACCTTGGTTCGCGTCCGAACCGCTTACTGAAAAAGATTGAAAAGGACAAATAAAAAATATATGTTTATTTTTTGTGTCCATGTGGAACGCAAGGCATCCGTTCACAATCCAACGACAGCCCCATCCGCATGGTGAACGGACGGGGGCACCCATTCCATCCGGTGCCCCACGACGGAGAGTTCTTGATCTCCTGAACCATCCATCCACGCCGCCATGACCGAGGTTGTTCGCGATTTTATCTGGCAAACCGACATCCATCCATCTGCTCCGCCCAAAGGATACCCTGATATAATGACTGCAAAACCCAAAAACGCCCCGACGCCGGACACGAAAAAAAAACAGTCCGGAACCGGCGAAGAAGACACCTTCACCCTGATGCCCGCCCCGACCACCAGTTTGGCGACCATCGATCCGCTGCGGATCTATTTCCAGGAAATCAAAAAATTCCCCCCCTTGCAGCCGGGCGAAGAGTTCGAACTGGCCCGCAAGATACGTGACGAAAACGACCAGGAAGCGGCATTCAGACTGACATCGGCCAACCTGCGTCTGGTGGTCAAGATCGCCCTGGATTTCCAAAGGCGGTGGATGAAGAATGTCCTCGATCTCATCCAGGAGGGCAATGTGGGGCTGATGAAGGCGGTCCAAAAATTCGATCCCGAGAAGGGGATCAAATTTTCCTATTACGCCGCCTTCTGGATCAAGGCATACATCCTCAAATTCATCATGGACAACTGGCGGATGGTCAAAATCGGGACCACCCAAGCCCAACGCAAGCTATTTTACAACCTCGGCAAGGAGCGCAACCGGCTGGAGGCGCTTGGCTATACCCCGGATACCACCCAGATCTCCAAGAACCTGCAGGTCTCCGAGGACGAGGTCATCGAAATGGGCCAGCGGCTCGGCCAAAAGGATCTCTCCCTGGACATGAGCGTGGGAGGGGACGACTCGACCTATACCCCGATGGACTTCATTCCGGCCGAGGCCACGGACGTCGAGACGAACATGGCCGATGGGGAGATAAGCGACCTCCTCAGGGACAAGATCAAGGGGATCGTTCCCGGACTCAACGACAAGGAAAGGGACATCCTGTACGACAGGCTCCTGTCCGAAAAACCGTTGACCCTTCGTGAAATCGGTGAAAAGTACGGGATTACCCGAGAACGGGTCCGACAGATCGAGGCCAGGCTTCTCAAGAAACTCAAAGAACATCTTGCCCAGGAGATCACGGATTTCTCCGAGGACTGGATCAGTGACCGATAGGACGTTGGCCCGGATCAGCCATGAAACCAAAACATTGGCGGCATCCACAAAAATCGATTTTTACGATGATTTTAACCGTCAGTACATGGTCAGCAAGGATCTCTTTTTTAGTCATCCGGTCATCGGACAATGCAAACGGGATGTTGTCCCCCTTCTCGCCCATACAGGACAACATGGCATCGACCACGCAAAAAAGGTCGCTATCGATGCGGGAACCTTGATTCTGGTTGAAAGACGAGGATGGAGCATAGCCCAGACCAAACGGTGGGTCTTTCTGGCCCAGCTAGCGGGCCTGCTCCACGATATTTGCATCCATCTCCCCGACCATGCCCGCCCGGGGGCAGTGAAGGCACGGGACATCCTTTCCCCCTATCCCATCACAGACGAGGAACGCGAAACCGTGGTATTTGCCATACGCAACCACGAATCCCGCACCACCGGAACAGCAAGTACGTCCCCCATGCACCACGGAGTGAGCAATGCCCTCTACGACGCAGACATCTTCCGGTGGGGACCGGACGTCTTCGACAGGACATTACTGGAAACACGGGCCAACCGCCAACACTCCCTACAGGATATCCAAACCCGTCTTCTCCAGGCCATGAACACGATCCGGGACATCGGTACCACCTTCCGCACCCGGATCGGACAGCAATACGGCCCCCAGTTCCTTCGCCTCGGCCTCCAGCTCGGAAAAACAGCCCACGACCGTTTGTGCGAGCACAGCCCTGGGCTGCCCCCAGGGCCATGTCCGTCGCGGCCATAACCACATTCCTACCCAGCGTCACAATATGAAAAATCACACCATGTATATTTTGTCGGCCACCCTTATGGTCCTGTGTTGCTCAGCCTGTACCACCTCCCATCCCCCCCAAAAAAATATTCCTCCCGAGTGGAACCTCTCTTCCAGCGCCAGGGCCTCGTTTGCCTATCTCAAATTCCAGGAACTCAAACAACGGGGGCAGAACCAGGAGGCCATCGCCAGCCTGGACGAAGCCATTGGGATCCTTGCCAGCCCCTATCTGTACCTGGAAAAAGCGGAAATGCTCTGGCAACGCAAAGAGATCGCCCCGGCCAGAGACAGTCTCAAGGAAGGTATCGAACGGTTCCCGGAATCCCGGGATCTCTATCTCTCCCTGGCCAAAACCTATGAAGCCGCCCGCAGGTGGGAGGACGCCACGACCACGCTGCAGGAGTACCTCCAGCTCCATCCTGAAAGCTGGTCCATGGTCCAGGAAGTCGGGGCCCTGCTCATCAAACAAAAAGAGTACGCAAGGGCTCTGGACGAGTTACAGACCATTCCCGAAAACTCTCGGGACGCCAGCGGTTGGTACCTCATCGGCAAAGCGGCCTCGAAATTGGGGCTCCAGGAACGAGCCGTATCCGCCTATACCAAAGCCCTGGCAAAAGATCCCCATTTTTTTCGGGCAAAAGCCGAACTGGGGTATCTCTACGAACAGGAAAAAAAATATGTCGAGGCCCTTAAAATATACGAAGAACTGGCATCCCAGGGAGAACCGGGGTCCCCACTGCTGTTGACGATGATCAGACTCCAGATCAAACTCAACGGTCCGGACAAGGCCTTCGAGCTGACCAAGCAACTCCCGGAAGACGTGGATTTCCAGATCGATGCGGCCAACCTTTTCTTGAACCAGGATTTTTATTCCTATGCCGCAGGCATCCTTGAGCCTCTGGCCGATATCGAAGACCTCCCCTCCAAGGGGTGGTTCACCCTGGCCCTGCTTGCCTACGAGGGGCAACGATCCCCGCAGAAAGCGGAAACCTATCTTTCCAACATTCCGGAAGACGCCCCCTATTTCGAACGGGCGCTCCTGTTCAGAGCGGACATTCTCTATGGCTTGGAGCGCTATCAGGACGCCGGCGCACTTGTCGATCAAGGGATACGTATGTTCCCCAAACAGCCGAGCTTCATTCTTCTCAAGGCATCTTTGCTCAAGAACAGGGGAGAGTGGGAACAAGCAGCCGATCTTTTGGGAGAGGCCCACACAACCTGGCCCGAAAGCATTGATGTCCTTTTCAATCTCGGAGTGCTCTGGGATGATCAGGGGAACAAGACCAAGGGAATGGAATACATGGAAAAGATCATAGCCATCGATCCCGACTATCCCGAGGCCCTCAATTATCTGGGATACACCTTGGCCGAACAAGGGCGCAATCTCGACCGTGCCCTGGTGCTCGTCAAAAATGCCCTCAAGGGCGACCCCGGCAACGGCTATTATCTGGATTCTCTGGCCTGGGTCCTGTTCAAGCTCGGCAAACTCGACCAGGCATGGGAAGCCATCAGGCAGGCGGTCCAACTGGCTGATGAAGATCCGACCATTTGGGAACACTATGGAACCATCGCCGGGGCCCTGGGAAAAAAGGACGCGGCCCGCAAGGGAAAAACCAATGCGCAACGGTTCCGGACCGAAAAACCGGCTAAACAATAGATCCAGAATGAAACGAACCAGTGCACATCCAGGCAAGAAAAATCTCCTGCCTTCCATCTACGATGCCATCTTTTGCCTGCTTTTCCTGGCCGTGCTCAGCCTTGGCCTCCCCTCCTGCGCGCCCAAAAAACCGGGCGCTCCCATGAAAGCCGATCCACCGTGGACAAATTTCATACATCTGCAAAACACCCTCCAGACCGTTGACAGCTTTTCCATCCGCACCAGCATCAATTATTCCTCGGCCAAACACAAACACCGGGTCATCATGCGGATTTTCGGCAAAATGGGCTATCCCATCCGTATGGATATCCAGGCCGGGATCGGCCGGACCATCTCCATCTGGCGCGAAGACGAGGGGCTGTGGCAGGCGTATTTTCCCGAAGAAAAACGGATGTATAACGCTATTGACGGTCAAGTGGGGGTGAGGAGTCTTGGGTTCCCCAGCCCCTTTGATCTCAAGGAATTGGCACATGTCCTCCAAGGACATATCCTGCCGGTTCTACCCGCGGGACCGGTACGGGAAGAAATCCGGGGGGCCAACGCACGCATCTCCTTTGCCCGGTCCAGCAGAATCAACTCCCTTGTCGTGGACCGACAGGGACGCGCCCGCGAGCTGCGGGGGGCCGGGGGATGGAGGGTCGTTTTTGACTACCGGGATGCATCCCCGTATAGTCACAAAATTTCCATGGACATGGAAAATGGCGAAAAAGCGGTCATCCGGATCAAATCGGTCAGTCCGGGGACGTTTGGAACCGATCTGGCCATCAACCCGCCCAAAGGGACAGAAATAGTCAACATCGCCCCCCCCGCGCGTGTCCAAACGGGCCCTACCAAGGGCACCCCCCCGGAGAAGCCCGGCAATCCTGAATAGTAATGATGTACAACTAGCAACCAGCAACACGACGAGGTTACAATGGATGCCAATAGCCAAAACGTTCAAGAACAATCTTTTTTCAAGGCATTGTGGAACAACATGCTGAACGGCTGGAAGGTTGTCCTCAGCGAATTCAAATGGCTGTTCATCAAAACCTTCCGGCGGTGGGAGATCAAACAGCTGCGCAAACGGCTCAACGAGGAATACCAAACCCTGGGAAGGGTTTATGCGTCCTTCGTGGAAGAAAAAAAGTCCCTGAATCCCGAAGACACCGAGGCTGAGATTCCCCTGAAGCAGATCTCCTTCCTCAAGGAAGAAATCGAACACATGGAGCAAGAACTGGACAATTCCCGCTCCGAGTACGTCAAACGACGCAGCCAGGCCTGATACACCGTTGATACAAGACCACCACCGCACGATTCCACGAGGACATCATGAACAAAGCACCCATCATCATCGGCTCCGACCACGCCGGATTCCCCCTGAAACAGGAGCTTGTCGCGTATCTCAAAGAGAGCGGATACACGACCGAGGACGTGGGAACCCATTCCCTGGACAGCTGTGACTATCCCGTCTATGCGCAGGACCTCTGCAAACGGGTTCTGGACCAGAACACACTGGGTATCCTGGTCTGCGGCTCCGGCGTGGGCATGTCCATGGCCGCGAACAAAGTGGCCGGCATCCGCGCCGCCCTGTGCACCAATGAGTATCTGGCCCGTATGACACGCCGGCACAACAATGCCAACGTCCTCTGCCTGGGTGGTCGGATCACCGGCATCGACCTGGCCGGGGCCATTGTGGACGCCTTTCTGGACAACGATTTCGAGGGCGGACGGCACCAGCGCCGTGTCGACCTCATAGAACCCACCATCTAACGGCTTCAACCGTCATCAAGACAAGGACCATCCCCATGAGTACGACCCCCACAACCGGGCAAGAAATGGACATGTACAGCGTGAACGTGATCAAGGGACTGATCATGGACGCGACCAGAAAAGCCAACTCCGGCCACCCGGGCGGAGCCATGTCCTCGGCCGATTTCGCCTATATCCTGTTCAAAGAATTCCTCTGCTTCGATCCGGACAATCCCAACTGGTGGAACAGGGATCGGTTCGTTCTGTCCGCAGGACACGAATCCATGCTCCTGTACAGCTTGCTCACCCTGAACGGCTACCTTTCCATAAAGGATCTCGAAGACTTCCGGCAGTTCGGGAGCAGGACTCCGGGCCATCCCGAGCATGACCAGACGCCCGGTGTCGAGGCGACAACCGGCCCGCTCGGCCAGGGATTCGCCATGGCAGGCGGCATGGCCGTTGCTGAAACCTTCCTGCGCCACAAACTCGGTCAGGACGTGACCAACCATTATACCTATGCCCTGGTCTCCGACGGCGACCTGCAGGAACCCCTGGCCCTGGGGAGCGCGGCACTGTTCGGACAATGGGGGCTTGGCAGACTCATCGCCTATTACGACAGCAACAAGATCCAGCTGGCCGGCCCGACCGAACGCGCCGACTGCTCGGACACCAGGAAACTTTTTGAGGGCATGTGCTGGCAGGTCATCGAGATCGACGGCCACGACCACGGGGCCATCCGCAGGGCCATCAAGGAAGCCCGGGCCGAAACCGACCGGCCGACCCTGATCATCGGGCATACGACCATGGCCAAGGGGAGCGCCACCCTGGAAGGCAGCGAAAAGACCCATGGCTCACCCATGTCCCCCGAAGAGATCGCAGCCACCAAGAAAAGACAGGGGCTTCCTGAAAACAGATCCTTTTTCCTGCCCGAAGATGTTATCGCCCATTCCAGACAGCGGTTCCCCATCCTCTCGGATCTTTCCGGCCAATGGTCCGAGGGACTGGCAAAAAAGCAGGCTGAAAACGGTTCCTTTGCCGCCCTGTGGGCAGAGATCAACAAACCGGCTTCAGAGCGCGAAATCACCTGGCCGGATTTTGAACCAGGGACCGATCTGGCCACACGCAAGGCCTTTGGGGCCTGCCTGAACGGACTTATCGACCAGTTCCCCACCCTCATGGGCGGATCGGCCGACCTCGATCCCTCCAACCAGACCGTACATTTCCGGGAAACAACGGGCATCTTCGGCACGGACAACCCATTGGGCCGCAGCTTCAGCTTCGGGGTCCGCGAATTCCCCATGGGTGTCATTTTGAACGGCATCGCCCTGCACGGCGGGATCATCCCCTTTGGGGCGACCTTCCTGGTCTTTTCCGACTACGAACGCAATGCCATCCGCATGTCCGCGTTGCAGAACCTACCGGTCCTGCACGTCTTCACCCATGACTCCTTTTTCGTGGGCGAGGACGGACCGACCCATCAGCCCATCGAGCAGGTCAGTTCCCTGCGCCTCATTCCCAACCTACTGACCCTGCGCCCGGGCGACGCCTATGAGAGCGCGGCCTGTTTCGACATCGCCATGAAGCAAGAAACCCGGCCGTCCGTACTCGTGTTCACCAGGCAGGGACTCCCGGTCATGGACCCGGCCACCCATCCCCAGGTACAGACCGGTGTGGCCAAGGGCGGCTATATCCTGGAAGATCCCGAGGACGGCAAGCCCGAGATCATTCTCCTTGCCAGCGGTTCCGAGGTCCACCTGGCCGTGGGCGCTGCCAAGGCCCTTCCCGGGGCCAAGATCCGCGTGGTCTCCATGCCGTGCATGGAGCTCTTTGACGAACAGGACGCTGCCTACACGGAGAAGGTCCTGCCCGATACCGTGCGCAAACGTCTGGCCATCGAGGCCGGAAGCCCGGACATCTGGTACAAGTACGTGGGACTGGACGGCGGGGTCATCGGCATGGACCACTTCGGCGCCTCGGCCCCTGCCGGCGTGCTCAAGGAAACCTATGGCTTCACCGTGGACCAGGTTGTTGCCCGCATCAAAGAAACATTCTCCATCTAATATTGATCAACCCGTAGGGGCAGGCCTGTGTGCCTGCCCCTTTTCGATCACAGGATGCATTATGGAGACAAAATATCTTGTATCCTGAATAGTTGCTATCCTACCCCCTAAAACGTAGATCCCAACTCCTGAATCTTATCTTTAAATTTCGAGGAAACCATGGAAGCACCCCAACGCAATCTGGCCATGGATCTTGTCCGGGTGACCGAGGCGGCTGCACTGGCCTCGGCCAGATGGCTGGGCAAGGGCGATAAGGAAGCGGGTGACGGCGCGGCGGTGGATGCCATGCGTCTGTCATTCGACTCCGTGGACATCGACGGCACGGTGATCATCGGCGAGGGCGAGAAGGACGAGGCCCCTGCCCTGTACAACGGGGAACGCCTCGGGACCGGCAAGGGTGCCGGGGTGGACATTGCCGTTGATCCGGTCGAAGGGACCAATCTTCTGGCATTCGGACGGCCCAACGCCATCGCGGTCATCGGGCTCGCTCCGGCCGGATCCATGTACGATCCCGGGCCGAGTTATTACATGAAAAAACTGGTCGTGCCCTCAGAAGCCCATGACATGGTCGACCTCGAGGCCCCGGTGGAAGACAATCTGAAAAAAACCGCCAAGGCCCTGGGCAAAGATGTGGACGACCTGGTCGTCTTTGTTCTGGACAAACCCCGGCACAAGGAGCTCATCGCATCCATCCGCCGGGCCGGAGCACGCATCCAGCTGCACACGGACGGCGATGTGGCCGGCGCCCTCATGGCCGTGGATCCCACCAGCGAGGTGGACATCATGATGGGAACCGGGGGAACCCCGGAGGGGGTGCTCGCAGCCTGCGCCATCAAGGCCCTGGGAGGCCAGATCATGGCCCGCCTCGATCCCCAGATGGACAAGGAGAAAAAGGCCCTCAAGAAAAGCGGCCACGACCTGACCCGGGTCCTTGATGTGGATACACTCATCGCAAGCGATGACGTTTTTTTTGCGGCAACGGGTATTTCCGGCGGCACCTTTCTGGGCGGTGTCCAATACACGGGCCGGGGCGCATCGACCACGTCCCTGGTCCTGCGCGGCAAGACCGGCACGGTTCGAAGGGTCCAGTCGTGGCATAAGTGGGATAAGTTGATGAAGTTCAGTGCCATTAAATATGATTAGGAAAAAGGCAGGATATACGATATAGCATATATGATACGTGATGCGATGATCATCCATTGACCATAGCCCCCCTGTGGGTGCCATTCGTGATGCACCGTGATCTATTTTACGATGCATGATTCATATTTACATCGTAAAAAAAACATTGTCTGCCTTCAATGTATGCAATCTTCTCTTGTATGGGCGATTCACGAATCGCCCATACGTATAAATTATCGGAAGATAGATTCTGATTCCGTAAATCTTATATCCTATATCATATATTTTACATCCTGTATTTTTTACAACCAAGGACTCCACCATGATCGACATCCTCGGATCTCTCGAATCGGGCGAAAAATATTCCATGCACCTGGACGGCCTGGATTATCCCATTGATCTTCCCTATATCGTTATTGACAAGGAAGAGGGGAGGTTCAAGGTGGCCTCTTTCAATCTCGTCGGCCAGACACGGCTCAACCGGGACATCGGCACATTGCTGGCCAAGAAAATCACTTCGGTCATTCCCGATCTGACCGGGATCGCTGTTTTGACCGTGGTTGAAAAGGCCCTCCAGCTCAGCCAGGTCGCCTCAGAAGAGCTGGAGCTGGATGCCGTGGCCGTGGCCTACAACCGGATCAAACCCCACATGGAGGCCGCACGCCGACCGGTCATCCAGGTTGCCGTGGACAATATCGCCAGCTCCGGAAAAAGCGGTTTTCTGTACATGTACGAACGTGACATGAACCTCCTTGCCCAGGCGACCAGAGGCGTGATCATCATCGACGACGTGGTCAGCACCGGGAGCACCATCGCCGCCCTGGACAGTCTGGTGGAAGAGGCCGCCCACCTCGCCGGCCTGCCCACCTCGCCGGACATTCTGGGCGTCTTTTGCGTGGCCAAGGAGGGTGGGGCCAATCCCTATTTCACGACCCCGATCCACAGCCTGGCCTCCCTGCCGCAACCAGAAAGGACCGAGACCTGAGACCCATGGTCAGCAACGCCCCTGGTCCGGGCAATTTTTTTGGGCCAACGAAACATACGGAACAAATAAAAAAAGACACTTTTTTTACAAAACCTTCCGTGTCGTTAACCCAGAACCACTGTGCAACACGAAGTTTTCAAGATGGATTGTGGATGTACTTTCAAGCAACCAGATCGTAGGGAGCGCCCCTACGGATCGTCGCTTGGACCAGAGGTTCGATAACAACCCAACATTCCAGAATGGTTTTGGTTGAGCGCACTCTAACGGGCAGAAACTGTTTCGTTGGCCACCCCTGTTTTTTTCCTAAAACATACACCCTACAACATAAAACCGCCCCATGACCCCTGAATCCCCGGTCCTGCAACTCAAGAAGATCACCAAGCGCTTCGGCAATCTCGTTGCCAACAACAAAATCACCCTGGACATCCACGCCGGGTCCATCCACGCATTGCTGGGCGAAAACGGGGCGGGCAAAAGCACGCTCATGTCCGTACTTTCGGGCCGGTATCAGCCCGACGAGGGGGAGATCGTACTCAACAACGAGACCGTCAGGTTCACCTCCCCGTCCCAGGCCCTGGCCCGGGGGATCGGCATGGTCTACCAGCGGTTCATGCTTATCGAACCCATGAGCGTGGTCGAAAACATTGTCCTGGGCACCCCCTCGGACTCACCGGTTCTCGATTTAAGGGGGGCGGCCGCCCGTATCCGTGCACTCTCGGACCAATATGGTCTCGTCGTCGATCCCCTGGCCCGGGTGGGCAATCTGTCCATGGGAGAACGCCAACGGGTCGAGATCCTCAAACTGCTCTTCCGTAACGCCGAGATCCTCATCTTTGACGAGCCCACGGCCATCCTGACCCCGCCGGAAATCACCATCTTTTTCAAAACACTCAAGAAACTCGCAGAACGCGGACATCCCATTGTCTTTATCACCCACAAACTCGACGAAGTCATGCAACTGGCGGACCGCATCAGCATCATGCGTCGAGGAAAAATGATCACCCACATCCTCCCCGAACAGGTCCGCAGCAAACGTGAACTGGCTCGGCTGATGGTTGGTCGGGAAATCGTGCTCAAGGTGGACAAAAAGGACATCGCTCCCGGCCCCCCGGTTCTTTCGGCCCGGGGACTCAAGGAGGTCAACGGAGAAGGCAGAACGGTTTTCGAAGCGATCGATCTAGAGGTCAAAAAGGGGGAAATCCTGGCCATAACCGGCGTGGCAGGCAATGGCCAGGAAGCGCTCATTGCTGCCCTGGCCGGGCTTGCGCCCTTTACCGAGGGAACAATCGGCTGGAAAGAGGTGGACTACACCCACCAGACATGGTTCCGGGCCGACAAAAACGATCTGGCCTATATCCCTGAGGACCGTCATACCACGGGAACCATTGCGAGTCTCGATCTGGCTGAAAATTACATGCTCACCCGGATCGGTGAATTTTCCAGGGGCCCGTTCCTCCAGGCCGCCAATGCTCGCATACTGGCGACCAAGGCCATAGGGACCTACAAGATACTCACTCCCAACGCCGTCGATTCAATGGCCGGGCAACTCTCCGGGGGCAACCTCCAAAAAATCATTCTCGCCCGGGAACTGGAAAAGAATCCCCGACTGATCATCGCCGAACAGCCCACCCAGGGACTGGACATCGGTGCCACCGAAGAGGTCTGGCAGACCCTGATCGCCCAGCGCCAAAACGCGGGCATTCTCCTGGTTTCCGGGGACCTCAAGGAGGTCCTCTCCCTGGCCGACCGCATTGCGGTCATGTTCCGGGGCAGGATCCTGGAAATCATTCCCGCCACCGACACCGAGGGTATCGCCCGCATCGGCCTGCTCATGGCCGGCACCTCGGAAAAATCCTCATAATCTGCCGGTCCGTTCGTGGAACCGACACCGCCCGGTGCATCCGTAGCGACAATGCATGGGCTGTCTCTCCTGTCGCCCCCGGATATCCGAGATCAGCCCCCGGACATTTTCGTCCGTCTTCCCTCCTCCCCGCGTGCCGCAGTATTGCCCCCACGCAACACCCAGCTACACATATCTCAGAATCATGGCCACGGCACTGACCGAGGAGAGCACAAACACCGCAGGCCGGGTACATCGCTTGTCGAAACGTTCGGCCACAGGAAACGAGAGCACATAGCCAAGGACAACCCCGGGGGCGAGATAGAGGGCCAGCTGGACCTCCTCCATCCCCAGACGCCCCACGCCCGCGAGGGCAATGGACGACATGATGACGGAGATGAACCCGACACAGGCAATGGTCCCGCGAAGCTCAGGCCCGGGACGATTCTGGAGAACCAGGGCCAGCGGAGGTATACTCACTCCGCTCAGGGTGCCCATGAAGCCGCCCAGAACACCGGCCAGGAAGAGCAGCTTTCTGCTCGGACGGATGGCGGGCCCCAGAAGACTCATGGCCACGGCCAAAAATATGAGTCCGCCAAATATGAAGGCGATCTCTCGTTCCGGGAGCCGGGCAGCAATAAGGGCTGCCAACACCGTACCTGGAATGAACCCCACAAGGGCCTGTTTGACGGTGGAACGATTGACGGCGTTGCGCTCCCTGACCATGACCATGGTGGTGACCAATCCCACAAGCAGAATAATGGGGCCGGGAAAGAATGCAGGGTCGATCATGAGCAGAAAAGGACCGATGAGCAGGGCGAGACCAAAACCGGCCAAGCCGTTCCCAAAAGCTCCCATTGCAGCGATGACAAAGGCGAGTAGCCCTTGATGAACAGAAATCCCAAAATCAAACATACGGCATATCCAAGAGGCTGGAGGGAAAGAGGAAGACGCACCCGGCGTAGCCCCACAAAGAGCACGCCCCAAAAAAGCAAATAATCCTCTAGCAATATCAACGCCATACTTTCCCCCGGGAAGGACGACTCCAGCGCCGGAATGGGCGACTCCGGCGCCGGAAAAAATGCCATCCCAGGGACCGATTTTCGACAATTGCCCACCATCCACGCCTAGCCCCAAAGGGCAGGTATGGAACCTGCCCCTACATGTCCCTGTCTCCCGCCTCCTGTCCGCTCCCTCCCTTCCGTGCACCTTCACACATATTGCAGTACCACAACATTCTTTCAACACACTGAAATCATTTACACCCACCCCACCACCATTGCACGCATGCATCAACCTTCCTTGCACGCCCCGGCATGCCGCCCTGCTCCCGATCAACAAATAAATACTTAAATATCATATTGTTATCGAGATGGCACCGACCTTGCTAAATAAATCACATTCCATGCGCCACAAGGCCGCACGTTGAAAACATGCCACACTGCAACCTTCCGGGCTTGCAGCTCACTCAATAACTTCAGGAGAAAACATCATGACTGGCTGTTGTACACTCTCCCCCCAGGAAGACCGACTGATCAACAAGGTCGACACCCGTAAGGGCCGTGAACGCGTCTACGGAATTTTGGACACATTCCATATGAGCGTGCCCTCCATCGACATCGAACGCGCCCGGTATTTCACCGAGTCCATGAAAACCACCGAAGGACAGGTGCTCGTTCTTAGATGGGCCAAGGCGCTCAAGAACGTCGCCGAAAACATCACCGTCTACATCACCCCCAATTCCCTGCTGGCCGGCCGTGCCGGTAAAATGGGCCGGTACGGCATCCTGTACCCTGAAATCGACGGTGATTTCTACAAGGTGGTCATGAAGGATCTGCACAAGCGTGCCAAGAGCCCCTTCCTTCTTTCCAAGGAAGACACGGACCTCCTCCTGAACGAAATTGCTCCCTACTGGGAGGGCAAGACCTACCACGAGCATTTGAACCATGCCATGCCCGAGGAACTGCGTACCGTGACCTATGACGACGACGAAGGACTCAAATCCAAGTTCGTGGTCAGCGAGACATCCTCCTACCGTTCCGCCCTGCAGTGGGTCCATGACTTTGAAAAGGTCATCAACCTGGGCTTCGAAACCATCAAGGCCGAAGCACAGGCCAAACTGGACGGACTCGATCCCCTGAGCCCCGTGCAGAACGTGGAAAAACGTCCCTTCTACCAGGCCATGGTCATCATCTGTGATGCCGTCATGATCTGGGCCAAGCGCCACGCCGTCCTCGCCCGTGAACTGGCGGCCGCCGAGACCGACGAAAAGCGCAAGGCCGAGCTCCTGGAAATCGCCGAGATCTGCGAGCAGGTTCCTGCCAAGCCCGCCCGGAACTTCCGCGAGGCCCTGCAGTGCCAGTGGTTCGTACAGATGTTCTCCCGCATCGAGCAGAAATCCTCGGCCATCATCTCCAACGGCCGCATGGACCAGTACCTGTATCCCTTCTACAAGAAGGACCTGGAAGCGGGTATCATCGACGAAGACAAGGCCACCGAGCTGCTGGAAAACATGTGGGTGGAAATGGCCCAGTTCCTCGATCTGTACATCAACCCCACGGGTAACGAATTCCAGGAAGGCTACGCCCATTGGGAAGCCGTGACCATCGGCGGCCAGACCCCCACGGGTGAGGACGCCACCAATGGACTCTCCTATCTCTTCCTGCGTTCCAAGAGAGAGTTCCCCTTCAACTACCCCGATCTGGCCGCACGTATCCATTCCCGTACCCCGGAGCGGTTTCTGCACGAGATTTCCCTGACCATCAAAGACGGTTCCGGGTATCCCAAGCTGATCAACGATGAGGAAATCATTCCCCTGTACACCGCCAAGGGAGCTCCCTTCAACGAGGCCCTGGATTACGCGGTATCCGGCTGCACCGAGGCTCGCATGCCCAACCGGGACACCTACACCTCGGGCTGCGTATACATCAACGCCGCCACCGCCATCGAGATGACCCTGAGCAATGGCCGCATGAAGCACTACGGTGACGAGCTCATCGGCCTGGAAACCGGCAATGCAACCGATCACACCACCTGGGACGCATTCTACAAGGCCTTTGTGGACCAGTACATGAACCTGCTCTCCAAGGCCTTCTACCAGCAGGCCCTCGTGGACTCCCTGCGTCCCCGGCACTTTGCCTCCCCCATGGCCTCCGTGCTCCACGACCTGTGCATGGAGGAAGGCAAGGATCTGCAGAATGAAAAAATCGAAGGCGGCGTGGACTTCTCCTACTTCGAGATTTTGGGCTACGGCACCGTGACCGACAGCCTGGCCGCCATCAAGAAACTGGTCTTCGAGGACAAGAAGCTGACCATGAAAGAAGTCATGGAAGCCCTCACGACCGACTTCGAAGGCCATGAGGATGTCCGCGAAATGCTGCGCAACGCTCCGGCCTACGGCAACAACGACCCTTACGCCGATGCCATTGCCAAAGAACTGGACCGCATCACCCAGGTCTATGCAGAGAAATACTCCGAGGAACGCGGCATCAATTGTGACGTGCGCTACGTGCCCATCACCTCCCACGTGCCTTTTGGAAAAATCGTCTCCGCAACCCCCAACGGACGTCACGCATGGACCGCTCTTTCCGATGGTACATCCGCATCCCACGGTGCCGACCACAGCGGCCCCACCGCGGTCCTCATGTCCAACCACCACACCAAGAACACCGGCATGAAGAACCGTGCTTCCCGGCTTCTGAACCTCAAGCTCTCCCCCAAGGCCGTTGAGGGAGAAGAAGGGACCCGCAAGGTCATGGACATGATCCGTACCTGGTGCGATCTGCGCCTCTGGCATCTGCAGTTCAACATCATCAACAAGGAAACCCTCCTGGCAGCCCAGAAGGATCCCGACAACTACCGTGATCTCCTGGTCCGTATCGCCGGATACAGCGCCTACTTCTGCGACCTGTCCGAGGATCTCCAGAACGATGTCATCAACCGTACCGAGCACGCGGAAATCTAGCGTCTGCTGCATACCACTACGGGAGGACGGTACCCACCGTCCTCCCGTTTTCTATCCCTCCACGCATGGCACAAGGACGTTGCATATGAATACCCCAGACGCAAAAACCCAAGGCATTGTCTTCAATATCCAGAACTACTCCGTGCATGACGGAGACGGGATCAGGACGCTGGTCTTCCTCAAGGGGTGTCCCCTCCGTTGCAAATGGTGCAGTAACCCCGAGTCGCACAGGAAGCAGCCCGAACTGGCCTTCAATCCCAGAAAATGTCTGACCACGGAAAAATGTACCCGTTGCATCGAGGCCTGTCCCAACGGGGCCCTCAGTGCTTCTGGAAACCACATGCCCGTGTTCGATCCGGAAAAATGCGTCCGGTGCCACACCTGTGCCGAGGCCTGCCCCTCCAACGCGTTGAACGTTTATGGTCAAACCATGACCGTGGAAGAGGTCATCACCACGGTCGAAAAAGACGATGCCTTCTACGCCCGTTCCGGTGGAGGGATGACCCTGAGCGGCGGGGAAGCCATGGCCCAGCCCGCCTTTGCGGCTGCTCTTCTGCGCGAGGCACGGCGGAGGCGCATCCACTGCATGATCGAAACCTGCGGGTATTGTGAGTGGGAAGCCCTGGCCGAGGCCTGCACAAGCCTCAACGCCCTGATCATAGACATCAAGAGCATGGACAGCATCAAACACAAGGAATTTACCGGCGTGGGCAACGGGCTGATCCTGGAAAATTTTGCCAGGGTCTGCGAGACGTTTCCGGACCTCCCGATCATGGTCCGCACCCCGGTCATTCCCGGGTTCAACGATACCGAAGAAGACATCCGGGCCATCCTGGAATTTTTACCCGAGCGGAAGGGATTGAGTTATGAATTGCTCCCCTACCACCGCTTCGGCCAGCCCAAATACGATTACCTGGGCAAGACCTATCCCCTGGGTGATCTGGAGCTGGAAGAGGGCCTCATGACCCGCCTAAACATCATCCAGAGTAGTTATACAACAAAATTTGCATAAAGAACCTCCTCCCCTACTAGCAAGAACACCGGGCTGCGTAACGCAGCCCGGTGTTCTTGTTTGGATGATCATTGTTAAAATACCCCCGTAGGGGATTCATGCGGTGGAGCGCCCCATTCCTACGATCCGTACCTCTTCATCTTGCGAAAAATGGTCGAGCGATCCACGCCCAGGGTTCGGGCAACCGCGCTCATGTTGCCCGTTCTGGCCATACCGTCCATAATGACCATCTGCTCCACCTGTTCCAGAATCTCCTTGAGGGTCTTTCCCTCCACATCCAGCCTTCCGAAAAGGGACCCATCCCCGGTCTCGGGCTCGGACGGCGTGATGGTGATGGGGAGATCATGGGCGCCAATGACCTGTTTGTTACAGGTGATCATGCATCCGAGGATGAGATTTTCCAGTTCCCTAACATTGCCCGGCCAGGAATAAGCGAGCAATGCCTCCTCGGCATCCGGTGCCAGAACAACATCGCGCTGGTATTTTTGGGCATAAAAGCCGAGAAAACCGCGGGCCAATGGGAGGATGTCGGCCCGACGCTTTCTAAGTGGCGGAATGGTAATCACCGCAACCTTGAGACGGTAGTACAGGTCGCTGCGGAATCGTCCCTTGGCAACCTCTTGCTCAAGATCCTTGTTGGTGGCGGCAACCACCCGCACATCCACTTTCCGGGGCGTGGTCGACCCCACCCGGACCACTTCGCGATCCTGAAGAACCCGTAGGAGTTTGGCCTGCATGGCCAGGGGCAATTCACCGATTTCGTCCAGAAACAGCGTCCCGTCCGAGGCGGCCTCGATGAGCCCCATCTTGCCCTGCTTATTCGCCCCAGAAAAGGTTCCCGGGGCATAGCCGAAGAGTTCCGTCTCCATGAGATTTTCCGGAATGCTGCTGCAATCCGTCTTGATAAAGGGGCGTGAGGTCCGGTTGCTGACCTCGTGGAGCCTTCTTGCAAAAACGTCCTTGCCCGCTCCGGTCTCCCCCTGGACGAGAACCGTGACATCCGTGTCCCCCAGCATGGAAATCTGGGCGTAGAGCTTTTTCATGGCCCGGCTGGAGATGACCCGGGGAAATTTTTCCAACGCCTTGTTGCCGGAGTCCTGAAGCTTGCGGAAGGCTTCCAGAAGCTCCTTTTGAGAACCCATCTGCTCCTTGAGTTCGGCAACCTTGGTGATGTCCCGGATAAAGGTAGCGACCAGAACAACCTGTCCATCCGGGTCAAGGACAGGATTCCCCTCGAGAATCAGTTTCCGGCCGTCCGCTGTTTTCTGCATCCGCGTTGCCGGCTGTCCCGTACTGACGACCTCAGGATTCAGGACAACGTCGAAAATACCGCGTTCCACAAGCTCACGGGCTGATTTTCCGATGATATCCTTATGGAGAATACCGGTCAGCTCTTCGTGTTTCTTGTTCACGTGGAGCATGATGCCGTTGCGGTCGGAAATGGCGATGGCCTCGCCAAAGGAATCCAGCAGGTCTTCGATGTATTCTTTGAGCATTTCAGTGGGCATGAGTAGTCGGATGCAAATTGGGGAAATTTGAAAAATTCGAGAAATTTAAGAGAGGCAAGAAATTTGAAAAATAATAGATGGTTAGCATGAAGATCTCCCATTTCTTACAGCATCCAAATTCTCCATTTTTTTGGTCATCGCGCAGATTTATCGGTAAATGTTACCATGTGGTACTGGGTAAATTTTGGCCTGAATAGTTAAAAAATATATTCTCTGGGAACCGTGGAACACAAGCGCTGTAGGTGCACGGGCGCAAAAAGTCAAAATCCCGGGCCAATGGCATCATGGATCAGTGCGACCACTCCTTAAAGATATGGCCCCGCCGGGATACCGACGGGGCCATACGTGTTTCCCGGTTATTTGGGTTACATCCCCGAACCCAGCAGGGCCGGGAGCCAGGTGCTGAGGAACGGGCAGTAGACGATGAGCAGGATGCACAATGTCAGGACCAGCAGATAGGGAAGAACCGCAAGGGATATCTTCTCCACCGAGATCTTGGCGATGCGCGAGGACACGAACAGATTGACCCCGAGTGGCGGCGTCAGCATGGCCACCTCGTTGGTGATGACCATGATCACACCGAAGTGGATCGGGTCGATGCCAAGGCTTCTGATCATGGGCAGAAGGACCGGAGCGAGAATGATCATGGTCGAGAGCGTCTCCATGAACATGCCCAGGAAGTACAGGATGCCCACGATCATGATCAGGACAATCTCCGGGTTCTTGGAAACACCCAGGACCAGGTTGGCCAGTTTGAGGGGTGCCTGCTCATAGGTCAGGATCTTGCCAAAGAGCGTGGATGCCCCGACAATGACCAGAACCGTGCCGCAGAGCATGGCGCCCTCGATCAGGGAGAGTCTGATATGTTTGGGCTTGAGGGATTTATTGATGACGATACCCACGAAAAGCGCCCACACAATGGCCACGACCGATGCTTCCACAGGAGTGGCCATGCCCGAATAGATGGACCCGAGGATGATGAACGGGGTGGCAAGGGCAAAGCCGCCTTTGGACAGACTTTTCAGAAAAACCTTCAGGTTGAACGGCGGCTGTTCCTTGTCAACGGTCACCCCTTCCAGCTTGGCCTTGACCATGGCCATACCGGTCATACATACGGCGACCATCAGACCGGGCATGATGCCGGCCGTAAACATGGCGGTCACCGAAACATTGGCCAGAATGGCAAAGATGATCATGGGATTACTGGGCGGCAGCAAAATGCCGATAGTCCCCCCGGAAGAGGCTGCGGCCGCCGCATAGGACGGGGTGTACCCACTACGGACCATGGACGGAATCATCAGGGTTCCGATGGCGGCAACCGTTCCCGGGCCGGACCCCGAGATGGCGGCAAAAAAGGTACAGGCCAGGATGGTGGTGATCCCGAGCCCCCCCGGCAGGCGGCCCACGAGCTGTTTGACCACATCGATGATCTGTTTGGTGATATTCCCATACTCCATGAGCGTCCCGGCGATGACAAAGCAGGGAATGGCCAGAAGCGGGAAGATATTCACCCCGTCAAAAAGGGAGTTATGGATAATGGACAGCGGCAGATACCCGCAGTGCATGATGGCCACGACCGCGGAAATGATCAGGGACATGAAGATGGGCATGCCGATGAAAAAGCAGCCGATCAGGACAAGGATGGTAAGTGGCAAGGTTTCCATTATTCTTCACCCCCACCCATATCTGCAAGGCTCATGAGGTTATTGTTCTTTAGCAGATTCCAATAGTTGATGACCAGCCGGACATTCATCAAGAGAAAACAGACCGGCAACAGGGCCTCCACATACCCTTTGACGATACCCAGAGTCGGGGAGACCTCAGGAAAGGCAAAGGCGTCTCCCAGGACCAGGGTCGATTGATAGGCGATGAAAAAGTTTGCCGCCATCCATAACAAATCCGTGAGCACGCGGACCACGACCCGGACCTTGGGAGGCAGAATCAGGAACTGGGCCGAGATACGGACATGCTGGCCGTGTTTGACCGCCAGCACACCGCCCATGTACACCGACCAGATGAAGCTGTAGCGGGACAACTCTTCAGTCCAGGCCAGGGAAGAGCTGAGGACGAACCGCATGAAAACCTGCAGAGAGAGGGCCATGACCATGGTCCCCAAAAACAGGATGCACGCGTTTTCTTCAAATTGGGTGAAAAACTTTTTGACCATATTCATACTCGATACCGGGTAGAAAATTGAGGGCGGGCAGAACCCGCCCTTTTACGGGGCTATCCTATTCCTGACCCATAATCTCCAGGGCGTTGTCGATCTTTTCCTTGCCGCCCACGGCTCCATAATACTCGGGCCACAGGGCACGGGCCTTGTTCATCCACACATCCTCGTCGGTCAGTTTCTCAAAGACCATGCCGTGTTCGAGGCAGTTGTTCAGGGCCTTCCGGTTCTGGTCAGCAACCCACTGCCACTCGTATTCACAGGCCTTGGTCGCGGCCTTCTGTACCAGGGCCTGGGTCTTTTCAGGCAGTTTCTGGAACCACTTGTCGGAAACCAGCAGGGGACCTACCCAGAGCATGTAGTGCAGGTCGGTGATATACTTCTGGACTTCCCAGAACTTTTGGTCCTGGTTGATGGAATGGGGATTTTCCTGACCGTCGGCTACCCCCTGCTGTAGGGCATTGAAGGTCTCGGACCAGGCCAGGGGATGGGGCTCCACGCCCCAGGAACGGAAGGAATCGAGTTGGATGCGGACCTTGGGAACACGGATTTTCAGTCCCTGAAGATCGTCGATTTTGGTGATCGGTTTCTCGGAGTTGGTCAGGACACGGTATCCGCCAATCAGCCAACCCAAGGGGCGCGTATGGCTCTGCTCGGCAACGGCATCACCGAGTTCGGTCACGAATTCCTGATTGCCCAACAGGGTATAGGCATCGTCGATCTTGGGGAAAAGATAGGGCAGAATGGCAATGGTCGCTGCCGGAGCAAAAGGGGTAAGATTGCCGTCGGCCAAAACAGCCGCGTGGATCTCTCCATTCCTGAGCTGCTTGACGTTGGCCTGTTCACTGCCCATGGACCCGCCGAGGAAAAGTTTGACCCTGATATCCCCACCGGATTCCTTTTCAAGGATTTCCTTGAATTTTTCCAAAGCAACAGCATGCAGACTGCCGGTCGGGTTGGCGGTCGCGGCCATGACCATGGTTTTCTTGTATCCTGCGGCAAACGCGGACGTGGTGGTCATCAACAAGGCTGCCACAAGTAGGACCAATGCTTTTTTCATCTTTGTTCTCCAGGTAATAAGTTTTTGGTTCTCGGGAACATTCCGATTCTCCGGACAGGTCCCGAGATGTGACGCCCACAGCGCTTGGCCATCCTCGGCGTCTAAAAATCCCATCATCCCGGCGGCTGAACCAACCATACCCGGGAAATTTTGTACGCTTTTCGGTTAGTCATTCATGCTCCGGAAACACTCCAAATACGGCCCAATAACGAATGGTCATACTCAAAGTATTACGGATACGGCTCCTCCCTTGTGAAAATTGCAACATTCCCGAAAACAACGATTCGCCGTAAAGCAAGACAAGTGCCATTGTTATATTTTCTCGTACTGGCGGGAGATTGAGAAAAACATCCCAAGATCAGGATCCAAGCGAAGGAGTTGGTTGCAAAAAAAGGGATCGCCCGGAGCGCATAGCGATGCGTCGTTGCAACACCCCCTTAGAAACCCCGCCCGCGACCAGGAATGTCATACATTACAGCGACAGGGCCAACAGTGCACCCGCGCACAGGGTGTTGCACGGGAACAACAAGAGCGTACCCTTAAGGCGTTGTTACAAAGAGCGCAATAATTTTCGTTCCCAATGAAGTTTTTTATAACATGTTAAAATAAAACATTTTTTAACAAACACACGTTCATGGGCATACCCAATCCACCAACAGGTCCGAAAATTTCTTTCCGGTAGGCGCAGATATCCCTGCTCCTCCTTCTGCCATTGACGCTCTCGGGCTAACGGACTTTTGCCCCATGTATCCGTTAGCCCAAGAGCGAGACCGGTCCATCACCTCGCCTTTCCGGCCCCATCAAGGCACAGACCCATCGTCTGGTTTTACTCTAGAAACGCTCAAACTGTCCGTCTGCCACGTCCTCACCAAGCGGAAGGCCGGAACCAACGCGTCCTTTTCGTACTCCCGTTCCGCTCTGGTGATGGGAAGGAAGGGGCGTGCAGGTACCCACGGTATCTCCGTATCCCCACTTACGTGGCCCTGCGGCTTTGACAACGGAATGGCCATCCTCCATGTGAAAAAACGCGATAGACGTTTGGAGCTGCTCGGCCTGGGCGGAAAGTTCTTCAGACGTCGCCGCGAGCTCCTCCGACGCAGAGGCATTTTGCTGGACAATACGGTCCAGCTGCTGGATCGCTCCGTTGATCTGCTCGGCACCAGCATCCTGCTCCTTGCCGGCAGCCGTGATCTCCTGGATCAAATCCGCTGTCTTGCGGATTTCGGGCACGATCTCTTTAAGCATTTTTCCGGCTTGCTCGGCCTTGGTCACACTCGCACTGGAAAGTTCGCTGATCTCCGCGGCTGCGCGGGCACTGTTTTCAGCAAGTTTTCTCACCTCAGCCGCGACAACCGCAAATCCCTTACCGTGTTCACCGGCCCTGGCCGCTTCGATTGCGGCATTGAGGGCGAGCAGGTTGGTGTTCCTGGCGATGTCTTCAATAATGGATATCTTCTCCGCGATATTCTTCATTGCCCCCACGGTTTCCCCCACGGCCTCGCCCGTCTGCATGGCGCTATCCGCAACGTTGACCGCAATTTTTTCCGTCTGCATGGCATTTTCGGTATTCTGACGGATATGCGCGGTCATCTCTTCAACGCTGGAAGAGACCTCTTCGACAGAAGCCGCCTGGGAGGATGCCCCTTGAGAGATCTGTTCGGCAGAGGAACTCATCTCGACACTGCCGCCGGCAACATTATCCGCGCCTGCCCGGACCTCGGAGACGACCCCTTTCAGATGACGCACCATCTCATTCATCACCAGAAGCATCCGCCCTATTTCATCCTTGCGGACCACCCCTTTTACAGTATTGGTCAAATCACCTTTCTTTATCCGCGACATACCATCATTCACCTCTTCTAGAGGCTTGAAAATCAATATCCTGACAAGAAAATTCACAACTATTATAGACGCTATCAGTGCAATAAATGCCACAATACTATTAACAATTAGATTATTTCTAGAATCCGAATTTATCGTAGACAATTTTTCATATGTCCACACTTTCCAACCAAGAGATTCTATCTCAAAATAACTCCCTTTATATTTTTCTCCATTATTAACAAATTCCATTCTACCAGATTTTTTCATATTATTATATTTTTTTAGACCCGGTATAACATCCCAAAGTTTTTCTCCGATCTCTTCTTTGTTCTTGCTGGCCATTAGATAACCATCACTACGGGTCAAAAATATATTATCGAAATCCAATAGCTGGGTCGAAAAATCTGTGATCGTTGTCAAAGGAATGTTGCAGCATATCATCCCCGCAACAATTCCGTTTGAATAAATGGGTACGGCTACGGCCATGATCGTCTCTCCAAGAGATGAAACATAAGGAGTAGTTACAACCCGCTTTTCACCTGACATTATTCGAGTATACCATTCACGACCCAGCTTCTTGGCATTAAAATTTTCAATTTTTCCCTTGGCTGCAAACGAATACGTCGATCCATCCGCCAGCCCATAATATACATCATTGACCCCAACCTGTTGACGCAAAACCCCGAGCATTTTTACGCGAAAATCCACTTTTTGGCCATTATTTGATCCATCTGCCAGATGGTAGGCCTTGGATGCCATCTCCAATGAATTAAAATAGATATTCATTTTTTCCATGACAGCCTTACTGACGGCGGTTGAAACAGTAGAAAGCTCCTGCATATTATTTGAATATGAAGAAATACTGAAATTTCTATAGGAAAAAGACATCATAAAAATGATAATTACCGAAAAAAACAAAAATACGGTCAGAACAATCTTGTTTTTGGCACTCATATATATTCCTCGGAATTTTTAGATTACCGCAAATGGGGACAACAGATCGGATGAGCACGCACAGTCCACGATTCCGGTAGACAGGAAAAAAACCGGAGATCGGGAGCCATCCCGACCTCCGGCAGAGTAGGCATAAAGCCCTTTTATGACACAAAAGGGGTGTTACAGCCCAAGGATCCTTGCGGCATTGTTGTACATGATGTTCTCCCGCACATCGGCGGCGAACGGGAGTTCATTGTACAGGTTCATGGCCTGGCGAAAATCAACGCCCGGGTGGGCACTGGCAAAGAGAATCTTGTCCGGAATGATGGTGTTGGCCGCGTGGACATAGGCTTCGGCTCCGGGATGGTGCTCGTATTCGGACAATTCCATGTACACATTGCGGTTTCTCTCGGCGACGATAATGGCCTCGTTGACCCAGGGGTAGCCGCCGTGACTGATGATGATCTTGAGATCCGGAAAATCGCGGGCTACATAGTCGATATACCGGGGTGCGGCATGCTCCATGACCGCATCCGGGACCAGGGTGGCCGGACCGGTGGAGATGACCATGGGCACGTTCAGTTCACAACATTTGGCATACAGGGGATAATACTTGGCATCATTGGCAAAAATCCTGGCCAGATAGGGATCGATGGATGCGCCGTGCATACCCAGGGTGGTGATGGAATGCTCCAGTTCCGCCACGGCCTTCATGCCCTTATGGGGATCAAGGCCCACGAACCCGAGAAAAATATCCGGGAAACTCTGGACGAACTCGACCACACCGCCGTTGTTCGATCCGGCATCATACGTGGATTCGCAATCACGGCCGGTGATCACAGCCTTGACCACATTGTGCTTCGTTAAATCCTCCACGACCTCGGGGACGGTCTGGGCCTTCATGTGTGAGAGATCGATCTTTTCAAACATGCCTTTGAACATGGTGCTGTTCGTAAAACCGTCGATAGTCGCCTGGGTATTGGGACGGAAACGAAAATCAATGACATTCATGTAAAACTCCTTATTATGTTCTAGAAAATAGGTATGCTCCCGAATAGTCCCTGAATTTTTCCGGAAACAGGAAGGGGATCTCCATTCGGCTAGGACGTTAAGCAAAAAAGATGCCCCCACAAAAAAGAACCATCCGGAACCAGATCGCATCACACCAGGCTTCCCAGCGGTGTTTTTTCCGGCCCGTCCCATGGATTGGGCAAAGGAGAGTGCACTGGTCCAACACCCCCGTCCCCAAATCTTTTTCCCAACAACCTGGTTTCATTAAAACATCCAACCAGATATTGCGCACACGCAACACCCCCGCCGCACAAGGATCGACCCCTTCAAACCATCCCCACCGGAATACAATCCAAAGCGGTGGCATCCACCTTGCTTGGCTATGACACAAACCAACATTCCCTGCTCGGCACATGAGCAGGGAAATCAGGAGGAAGAATCCATGCATATAGGATGTATCGGAACGGGAAGAATGGGGGGACCGATCGCCCAAAATCTTGCCAAGGCGGGCAATGAGGTAGTGGTCTACAAAAGAAATGGCCACGGGACCGGAGGGATTCCAACCAGCCCCCCTTCGGCACGGGTGACCCGGAACCTGGAGGATTTGGCCCGTTGTGAGGTCATCTTGACGTGTCTGCCACAACCGGTCGATGTAACGACGATCATGGCCGGACCAGAAGGGTTGTTGGCAAGAATGGTCCCCGGGGCGGCGTACGTCGACATGAGCACCATCGATCCTGCAACCTCGCACCTATTGCAGGATACGGCCAAAAAACACGGGATCGGTTTCTTGCAATGCACCCTGGGAAAAACCCCTGCCCATGCGGAAAGAGCGGAAGAACCCCTGTTTATTGGCGGGAGCAGAGAGGGGTTCGATCATCTTTCTTCCCTATGGCCCGTTCTCGGGTCACCGGCCCACTATCTTGGGACCGTGGATGCGGCCTGTGCCATCAAGCTTGTCAGCAACATGATCGGCATGGCCAACCTGGTCGTGCTCTCGGAGGGACTCCATCTGCTCCACAAGGCAGGCATGGACCCGGAAAGGGCCCTTGGACTCCTCGAGGATACCGGTGCACGGAGTTTCCAGATGGATGTGCGCGGTCCATGGATGGCCCAAAAAGACTACAACAACCGTTTCGGCCTGGACCTGGCCCTCAAGGACGTCCGCCTAGGGTGCGACATGGCCGATTCATGGTCCATGGACATTCCGACCATGAAAACGGTCCTTGAAATCTTTAAAAAGGCCAGTGGATCGGGCCTTGGGGGAAAGGATTGCTGCGGGGTCCATGAAATCATCACCTAGCGCCCACCCCGCATGACGGTCCTGGAAACAAACGCATGGAGCCGTCTCCAGGGAAAAAAGTGGGTAATCTTCCATTTTTTTGGATATTTTCTTTTGCTGGTAAAAAGGATACCTCACCCGTCGTGTTCACAACACTAGCTGGAGACATATCGCCATGGACATGCTCACTCCCATAATCCCCTTTGCCAAGGTTCTGCTCGCCTTTGCCCTCATGCTGGCGGGCATGCGCTTCAAGCTCTCCCTGGGCCTTTCCATCCTGGCCGGGGGCATCGTCCTTGGACTCTTCTTCGGCCTTGGGCCGGTGAGCATCGGACAGGCAGGGGCCAGGGCCATGGTTGGGGAAAAATTTCTTTTTCTCGTGGCCATTGTCGGGCTGATCCTCATGCTCTCGGACGCACTCGAGCGTTCCGGCCAATCCAAACGGCTCATGGACGCCCTTTCCGGCTATCTGACCAGCCCAAGACTCCGGCTCATCTTCTTCCCCGCCCTCATCGGGCTGCTGCCCATGCCCGGGGGTGCGGTGTTCTCCGCGCCCATGGTCGGAACCGTGTCCGAAAACATGGATGTGTCCAACAGGGACAAGGCCCTGATCAACTACTGGTTCCGCCACATCTGGGAACTCGGCTGGCCCCTGTATCCGGGGGTCATTCTCACCGTGGCCCTGGCGGATATCCCCATCGTCTCCCTGATCTCCCGGACCTGGCCGGCCATTCTGTTCATGCTCGCTTCAGGCTGGCTGTTTTTCCTTCGCCCCGGTGTGCTCAGGGTAAACGTGAGCCCATCAACGGTCCGGGATGCCAAACGGTCCCCGCGTGCCGTACTCATCCAGGGACTTCCTCTCCTGGTGGCCATTATAGGGGCTGTGGGTCTTGAAAGTCTCATCCCCGTGATCGCGCCCGGCGTACCCTTTGAGCTGGGCGTCATCGCCGCACTGGTTGCATCCGTTGCGTGCATCATGGCCCAAAACCACCTCGGCCGCGCCTTTCTGACCCAGGTCCTGACAAAAAAGAGTTTGCGGGACATGCTCCTTGTGGTGGCCTCGGTCTTCATCTTCAAGGAGATCATGGAGTCCGCCCACGTGGTCGATGCCATGGCCCAAACAGCAGGCGGGAATGCAGCCCTGTTCGCGGCCTCGGTCTTTCTGCCCTTTCTGGTCGGGGCCATCGCCGGGATCAACGTGGCCTTTGTGGGCTCCACCTTCCCCCTACTTTTGGGCCTTTTGACCACACTGGGCATGCAGGACCAGATGATCCCCTATCTCGTCCTGGCATCCTTTGCCGGATTCACCGGGGTAATGATCTCCCCCATCCACATCTGCTTCATCCTCACCTGCCAGTTTTTCCACACCGAACTCGCCGCCACCTGGCGCAGACTCGTAGCTCCCTGCCTGCTGTTCGCCACCTTGGGGACCCTGCTCTTTTTCTTTCTGCAGTGGATTTCGGGGTGATACCGTGCACCGGTAAAAACATTTCGGCCCTGGACCGCGGACATCGGATTTCTATGGCTTGTCCTTGATCCTAAAACCTAACACATAAAACCGGTCTTTTCCTGTCTCCAGCCCCCTGTCGCCGGTTGTCCATCCTCTATTGATCAGCCATTTTCCTCCCCCCATTTGCCAAGACTCTCCCATCCGTGCTAACAGCTATACCAATCAGCATCGCACCACACCAGTCTGGAGGAAGCCATGGGAGAACCTTTCGCCATCAAGGACTGTGCTCTGATTTCCATTGCCACCGGGACCAGGGCACAAGATCTGCGTGAATTCCGGGACCGGCTCGTCTCCACGTCCCTTCCGTGCATCTACTACCATTTCTGGGGCGGTCTGCTCCGGCCCTATTTTGACGAACCCGAATACCAGAACGATTTCGCGGCCTGGGCCTGGCACGGATTGCGGGATTCGATCCTGGCCGAACGGCTGGCCCTGGTCGATCCCACCCAATTTGCGGATCTGGAAGAGCTCAGACAGGAACTCGTTGATACCGTGGAGGAGCGCATGGACGAAAGTGTTCTGGCCACATGGATCAAGGCCAGAACCATGTTCCACTTCACCCACGCCCAGATCGTGGTCTTTGATACCAACCGGCGCCTGCACGATCCCGAAGAATTGCCCCAGGGCATCGCGGACATGACCTCCGGGAGCATCTTCTATCACTTCATCGACGCACGGGGGCGCACCATCCACGGGAAAAACGACTTCACCGAGTGGCTGTACCAATTCGGCGACACCCAAAACGTGCTCGCGGAACGTCTCGCCAGCGTGGACCCCTATTTCACCACCCTCCCCGAACTGCGATCGGAATTGAGCGGGCTGTGCACCGAATGCGCCATGCAGGAGGGATTGTCATGACCCTGCTCGAACAATACGCCGACACCGTGGGGACCAATGTCATCGACCAGCTCTATCAGCTCGCCGAAAGCCTCAGGGGGCTGACCATCGTCCACGTCAATTCGACCCGTGAAGGCGGGGGGGTAGCCGAAATCCTGGATCGTCTCATTCCCCTCAAAAAAGAACTCGGACTGGACGCTTCGTGGGAGATCATCACCGGGCCGCCGGAATTCTATAATTGCACCAAACGATTCCACAATGGGCTCCAGGGCAACCGGGTCGAACTGACCAAACAACTCCTGGCGGCCTACGAGGAGGCGAACAGGGTCCGCGCCGGGGAGCTCAAACATGTTCTCCAAGACGCGGACATCGTGTTCATCCACGATCCCCAGCCCGCGCCCCTTCTAAATGCCTTGCCCCATCGCAGGGGCAAATGGATATGGCGCTGCCACATCGATGTCAGCCACCCCTACCGGCCGCTCTGGAAATATCTGCGCAGATTCGTGACCGGATACGACGCTTCCATCTGGTCCCTGGCCGCCTTTGCCCAATCCCTGCCCCATCCCATGTATCTGGTCCCGCCATCCATCGATCCTTTGAGCGACAAAAACCGTGACCTCAATTGGATGGAAAAAGAATCCGTGTTCCAGGATTGGGGGATCGATCCAGGCCGCCCGGTGATCACCCAGATTTCCCGGTTCGACCGGTTCAAGGACCCGGTGGGGGTCATCCAGGCCTACCGGCTTGTTCGAGAATACTACCCGGTCCAGCTCATCCTTGCAGGGGGCGGGGCATCGGACGATCCAGAGGGCCAGGAGGTACTGGCCGAGGTCGAGGAAGCCGCAGGAGACGATCCGGATATCCACGTGCTCGAATTGCCGCCCGACGCCAACGTGACCATCAATGCATTGCAGCGCATCTCGGACATCGTCATCCAGAAATCGACCAAGGAAGGATTCGGCCTGACCGTGACCGAGGCCATGTGGAAGGGGAAACCGGTTATCGGCGGGGACACCGGGGGGATCAGACTCCAGGTGATCAACTACCACACCGGATTTCTGGTCAACACCCCGGAGGGAGCGGCCCTGCGCATCCGTTATCTGCTCAAGAACCGGAATAAACTCGATGAGATGGGAAAAAAGGCCAGAGGGTTCGTTCGGGAAAACTTTCTGCTCACCAGACACCTGCGCGAATACCTGACCCTCATGTCGGCCGTGCTCCACGGGGTCGAGGAACGCATCGAGCTATGAAGGAAGACACCGATACCCTGGGACGGACATTCTGGGACCGGGTGCGGTGCGCAAAGGCCCCCGTACTCGGTCTGGACTACGACGGCACCCTGGCCCCCTTTCACGTCGACCCTCTCAAGGCCCATCCGTTGCCGGGTATCCCGGGACTACTGCGGAACATTGTTGGACTGACACCGACCCGGGTCATCCTCGTATCGGGCCGACCGATAAAGGAACTCCAGGCCATGATCCATGTCCAGGGAACCTATATCGGCTCCCATGGAATGGAAATAGAATCAGAGAAGGGAAAGGCCATACAACAGCCTATCGGCCCGGATCAGGCCGAGGGAATCCAACGTGCCCTGTCTTTTGTCAGACAGAAGATGGAAAGATCCAGAGTGGAGGACAAGGGGACCAGTGTGGCCCTGCATGTCCGGGGAAAAGACAAGCAGATGGCCGACCGGATCCTGGAACAGACCCGGAAAACGTGGGCCGGACTGGCCGAACGGTACAATCTGGAGGTCCTTACGTTCAATGGAGGGATCGAGCTCCGAACACCGGGCCGTCACAAGGGAACCACCCTACTGGAGTGCGTCCATACCATGGATCCTCCCCCGGACCTGATCGTCTATATAGGGGACGATCTCACGGACGAAGACGTTTTCACCCATCTGCCGCCGGAAGGATTCGGCATCAAGGTGGCAAGGGACAACCGACCGACCGGAGCCCACGCAACCATCGAGGACTGCCGGGCGGTCCGCTCGCTGCTCCAAACATGGCTGAACACCACTCGACGCGAGCAAGCATCCAACAAACACGGCCACTGCAGGTAAAATAACAGGAGATACCCCATGAAAAGACGACGGATCGTGGTCGTCTCCAACAGATTACCCATTGTTCTGGAAAAAAACGAGCAGGATGGATGGACCACCTCGCCCGGTTCGGGCGGGCTTGTCACTGCAATGGGACCGGTTTTCAGGGACCGCGGCGGGGTATGGATCGGTTGGCTCGGGATCGCCGGGGACGATTTCTCCACCCCCGACGAATTCACGGAACTGCTCAAACTGGAAACCGCTTCGAGCGGATTCGACCTGCACAGCGTGGACCTGACCAGAGAGGAGGTGGAGAGCTATTACGCGGGATTTTCCAACGAGGTCATCTGGCCATTGTTCCATGAGTTCCCGGCCTACTGCCGGTACGATCCCGCCTATTGGCAGAGCTACAAGACCGTGAACACCCATTTCGCCAATGCGGTCGGCCGTTATTCCGGGCCATCCGATTACATATGGGTGCACGACTACCATCTCATGCTCGTGGCCCGGGAGCTCCGCGAACAGAACATCCCACGCAAGACAGGATTCTTTCTGCACATCCCCTTCCCGCCCCTGGACATATATCTCAAACTTCCCTGGCGTCTGGAATTGCTCAAGTCTCTTCTCGAGTTCGACCTCATCGGTTTCCAGACCGTCCGGGACATGCGCAACTTCAGGGATTGCGTGTTCAACCTGATTCCGGAAACCGGCGAACACGGCGAGGGACATGTGCGCAGCTACACCATCGAGGACCGGGATGTCTGGGTGGGCTCGTTTCCCATCAGCATCGACTCCGAAACTTTTTCCTCACTGGCCCGCCGGCAGGAAAAAAAAGACAGGGACATACCGGAACGCCGCAGGGAAGACGAATGCCTAACCATCCTCGGGGTGGACCGCCTCGACTACACCAAGGGGATCCCCTTGAGGCTCCGTGCCATAGCCCGGCTTCTGGAACACCATCCCGAACTGGCCCAAAAGATCATCTTCAAACAGATCCTGGTCCCAAGCCGCCAGGATGTGGGCTCCTACGACCAGCTCAAACTGGAGATCGATCAACTCGTGGGGGAGATAAACGGCCGGTTCAGTCAGAACGGCTGGATACCCATCCACTATCTCTTCCACTCCCTGAGCCGTGAGGAACTCGTCCGGGAATATATCCACTCCGAGGTCTGTCTGGTCACTCCGATCAAGGACGGAATGAACCTGGTGTGCAAGGAGTACTGCGCCTGCAGAAACGGGGAGGACGGTGCCCTTGTCTTGAGCGAATTCGCCGGGGCCGCGGCCGAACTGAGCCAGGGTGCCCTGCTGGTCAATCCCTATGATGAATACGGCGTGAGCGAGGCCCTGTACCAGGCACTGACCATGGACGCATCCGAACAGCAGGAACGCATGGGACTGCTACGCCACACGGTCAAACACAACGACATCTTCAACTGGGCAAACACCTTTCTCCACGCGGCCCAAACCGGTGACCTGAGCTGCTTCCCCAAGGTCGGACTTTTCGTACCGGATTCCGAACCCTCCGAACCGGACGATGAGGACTGCACCCCCTAATCCAGGTCCAATTCCAGCCCGATGGGACAATGATCCGATCCCATGACAGCGGGTTCGATCCAGGCGTTTTTGACCCTGTCCCGCAATTCCTCGGACACGAAAAAATAGTCGATCCGCCACCCCGCGTTGTTCGTGCGGGCGTTGAACCTATAGGACCACCAGGAATAATTCCCCGGATCCTGATTGAACATGCGGAAGGTGTCCACATAGCCGTGGTCGATGAACCGATCGATCCAGGCCCGCTCGCTGGGCAAGAATCCGGACCGCTTGGCATTGGCCTTGGGATTTTTCAGGTCGATCTCCTTGTGGGCGGTATTGAAATCCCCGAACACCACAATGGGCTTGGTTTTCCGCAGTTCCTGGGCATAGGCGAGAAAGGCGTCGTAATAGCCCATCTTGAAATCCAGGCGCTGATCACTGGACTGGCCGTTGGGAAAATAGATATTGAAGAGATAGAACCGCGGGTATTCGAGCAGAATGAGCCGCCCTTCCCCCTGGAAGCTGCCGTCCGGAAACCCGGTACCCACGGAAAGGGGCTCGGTGCGATAGAAGCAGGCCGTGCCCGAATACCCCTTTTTGACCCTGGAGGAATTCCAGGTTGCCCCGTATCCCTCCGGTGACTGATCCGCCGGTTCGAGCTGTTCCATCTGAGCCTTGGTCTCCTGAATACCCACCACATCGGCATCGGATTGATTGAACCAGTCCCAGAATCCCTTCTTGATGGCCGCCCTGACCCCGTTCACGTTCCACGAATAGATTTTCATGCCGCTCCTGTTGATTATTGGGCTTGTTCCAATCGAACCCGCAATGCATTGCCGCTTTTCTCGACAACCACATACCCACCCGATGCAAAAGCTCCGGGATTGACGATAACCGTCTCACCGATGCGATCCACGGCTCTGGACTCATGGATATGCCCGGTAATGCACACATCAGGCTGCACTTTTTCGATGAATGCCCGTACCGCGTGGCTGCCCACATGGGCTCCTGTGCCGATCCGGTCCGTGTCCGTGTCAAAGGGCGGATTGTGGGACATGAGGATCAGATGCTCATACTCGCCGCAGGATGCATGGGCCTGATCCAGCCACTCTCTGAAGATATCCTCTCCCTTTTCGGACGGGGTATGAAAGGGCGTGGGCAGCGAGTACCCCATGCCTATCAGACAGACCCCGTGTCCCAGCTCCACAACCCGGGCATGGGTGTTCATCCCCTGCTCGGTGAAGTACCGGTCCACATCGTCCAGGTCCATATTCCCGATCTGGGCCAGGATCCGGGGATTGTACGACCTGATTTTCTCGATGATCCCGGCGGCTTTTCTTCTGTCCCCACAATTGGTAAGATCACCCGAAATAAGGACATGCTCGGCCTTGTCGAGGCCGGCGATCCCCGGCAGTTTCGTCAGGTTCTCGTGTATGTCGCCCAGGGCGATCCATTGTACAGTGGTATCCACGGTATCACTCCTTTGTTTCCGCTCATTGTACACGTTGCTGCGAAAATCGCCGCCCCTCCTGGGAACGCCGAGCGTCTGCTCGGCACCGCATGATGCGACCGGCAACGGGTAGGCCACAGAATAACTTGGGGCGACATGGGGCATTCACATCTCTGGTGCCCAGATGCCGAGCAGACGCTCGGCGTTCCCAGGAACATCTCTTTGCAAGATGCTGAAAATTTATCGATAGTTTGTACCTTTTTGTGCGCTCGGTAACCGATCCCACGAACCACACTGTCAACCTTCGGATCAATACGCCACTTGCCATGGACAAATCAACCATCCGTTCCCAGCTCCTCGCACGCCGCAAGGCCATGCCTCAAGCGGCCAAGGACAAGGCCAACCAATGCATCGCAGACAGGATCACCAATCTGGACGCCTGGAAAAACGCGATCACCATGCTCCTCTATCTCCCGGTCAACGGCGAAGTGGACACCTGGCCCTTTTTCAACGAATGCATGAACCGCGACTGCCGGGCCCTCCTCCCCTGCTGCCGCAAGGACGAACCCGGGTGCATGGATTTCTTCCACGTCACGGACAAAACCCAGCTCAGACCGGGCGCATACAGCATCCCGGAACCGGACAACAACGCCTGCACCCTCATGGAGAACCCCAACGCGGACATCGTCCTCATCCCGGGCGTGGGCTTCGACCGCCAGGGCTTCCGCATCGGCTACGGAGGCGGCTACTACGACCGCTTTCTGGCAAAGCACCCCATGGACAACGCACTGACCATCGGCCTGGCCTTTGCCTGCCAGATCATGGATAACCTTCCTCATGATACGTGGGATAAGAGGGTCGATGTGGTTGTTACGGAAGAGGAGATGATTTGGATTGAAGAATAGGATATATGAT
>NZ_JBUDSQ010000023.1:0-49397 GCF_054921335.1 Desulfoplanes sp.
CCGGGGATTGGATCCGTCGAGGCGTTGCTGGGTGGCCCCCCGTGCCAGGGGGGGGCGCCTGCAAGGCTTCCTTCCGGCTGGGTGACTATCCAGCTCCAGGATAGAATTGACAAGACGAATCGCCCTCCCGGGAACGCCGAGCCCCAGCTCGGCCTTCCGAGCAAGGTAAGAGGCCATACGCTCATGTCCCTTTTCAGGCGGTACCTGTCACTGTTGCCCGCCGTTCCGCAACCATGTTGCCCAGCTGGGGCTCGGCGTTCCCAGAAAATCACGGGTGTTCTTCCTGGATGATTGGCTGGATAGTTACCCGGCTGGTATGATAATGTACAATTGTACCGTCAAATCTGGGTGCTGACCAACAAATTTGGGAGATTTCCGGATTTAAGGAATGCGAGACCTACATGCTACCCACCTATAATCTCTCAAATTCCTAAAATTTTTAAAATCCGCAATTCTGATTCTTGGGAAATGTACCTGAGTTGTTACGATTTATTTTAAAATTTATCCAATAATAAAAAGGGGTTGAGAAAAGAAAAGACAGCAGGAAACAGGATATATTTTTTTGTTCTTGACATTTTACAGGGCGGCTGTGAAGGACTGTGGGAATAAGTGGTAAACAGTGGGGGATTTAGTTTGTTCCGTGGCCATGCCCATAGATCGCAGGACGCCAAAGGGCGGCTCATGCTTCCACCCGATTTTCGGGGGGAGGTGCTGCGTCAGTCGTCCGAAGGGGTCCTCATGTTGACCAATTTCGATGATTGTATCGCTGCCTATCCCTTGCCCGAGTGGGAGGAAATCGAAAAGAGTTTTTCGTCCTTGAACATGGCCGACCGACGGGTTCGCAATTTCCATCGTTTTTTTATCTCCGGTGCCATGGAGGTTGCGTTGGACAAACAGGGCAGGATTCTGATTCCTCCCCACCTCCGGAAGTATGCCCGACTCCAGAAAGAGATTGTTTTAGCAGGCGTTGGACGGAAGTTTGAGATCTGGGACCTGGAGCGGTTCGAGGCCCAGCGTCTGGAAGTGGAACAGGAGTTTGATCCGATGATGGATGCGTTGGCCGAAAGCGGTTTCGAGTTGAGGTTTTGATGGATGACTCTGTTCATATTCCGGTCATGGCCGACGAGGTGTGTGCATGGCTGCACCCGGTTGCCGGTGGGCGTTATTTCGATGGAACACTGGGACTGGGGGGGCACACCCTTCAATTGATCAAGCGGGCCGAAGGGAAAATAGAGGTTCTGGCTACGGACAAGGATACACGGGCCATCGAGGTCGCTACTTCCCGTCTGGAAGGGCGTGCCGATCAGGTTGCTATTGCCCATTGTTCGTTCAAGGATTTCGAGACGCCCATGCGTGAGTTGGGGTGGGATTTGTTCGATGGGGTCATTTTGGATCTCGGGGTCTCCTCGATGCAGGTCGACACTGTTGAGCGGGGGTTCAGCTTCCATCGTGACGGTCCGTTGGACATGCGGATGGACAAGGACTCCGGACGGCCCAGTGCAAAACACCTTCTCGCCCGGCTCCCCGTGCATGCGCTCAAGAAGATCATCCAGGACTATGGTGAAGAGCCCATGGCCGGCCGTATTGCTCGGGCCATTGTCAATGCCCGGGAGCATGCCGTTATCGAAACCACCGGTCAGCTTGCGGAGATCGTGGCCAAGGCATATCCGCCCAAACGGAGGGCCCTTGCACGGAACCATCCGGCAACAAAAACATTCCAGGCCATCCGTATTGCAGTGAATCAGGAGCTCGAGGATCTCCGTTTTTTTCTTGAGCGTATCCCGGCTTATCTTGCCCCGGGCGGACGTATCGCGGTTATTTCCTTCCATTCTCTGGAGGACCGGATCGTCAAACGGGTTTTTCGGAATGAGGCCAAAGGGTGCATCTGTCCAAGATATCAGCCCATTTGCGTCTGTGGCCATGTCCAGCGGTTGGAGGTTCTGACAAAGAAACCCGTGGTTCCATCGGAACAGGAGATGGCTACCAATCCACGGAGCAGGAGTGCGAAGCTGCGCGTAGCAGAAGGGGTTTTGGCACCATGACAAGGGGATTGCCCTGTGCGTCGAAACCGTGAAATCGTGGCTTTTCTGCTGATTTTTTGCTTTGCCGTTCTTTTGGGGATGGCTCTTGTCTGGGTGAATATCGAGCGTGTCGATTTGTCCTACGGCCTACAGAAGATGCAGGCTACTCTGTCCCAAAAAGAGGAGCTGTCCTCAAAGCTTGAAGTGGAACGGAACAATCTGGTCGCTCCCGCGCGGTTACGCCACGCCGCACAGGAGGCGGGACTGTACGCTGCGGATTCTGGCCAGATGCGCAAGATTACAGGGGCGCAAACCACTCAACCCCCTCGGGACTGATGGCCCGCAAGAAATCGATTCCAGGTAAGGACTGGTCCGGTGTAAAAATCGTTGCCGTGGCCGTTGTGTGCACTCTTTGTTTAATGGGATTGTGGGCGCGGGCGTATTATGTCCAAATCGTCCGTGGCAAGGACTTGGGGGCAAAGGCCCAGCGGCAATACTGGGCCTTCCATAGCGTCCGGGGAGAACGGGGGGAGATCCTCGACACCAGAGGGCGGCTGCTCGCCAAGAGCGTTCCCTCGTACTCATTGTACCTGCGTCCCTCGGAAATCAACGACAGGGCAAGGACCGTCGCTCGGCTCCACCGGATACTTGGAAAGAAAAAAGGCCGGTTGGCACGTCTGGTCAGCAAAAACAAAAATTTTGTATGGGTAGCCCGTCACCTTGGTGACCGAGAAGTGGCGTTGATCCGGCGCGAGGCTCTGCCTGGAATCTATTTGAAGGACGACAGGACACGTATCTATCCGCAAGGACATATTGCCGGACAATTGCTCGGCTTTGTCGGCATAGACGGGGAAGGATTGGAGGGGTTGGAAAAATCTCTGGATACGCTCCTGGGTGGATCGGCAAAACGGGAAGCCGTCCAACGGGATGCGGCCGGGCACAGGATGTACAACGGAGGGAGAGAAACCTCGGTCGATGGTGCATCCGTGACCCTGACTCTGGACAGCGTGATCCAGAGTGCAGCGGAAGATGCCTTGGCTGAGGCGGTCGAGACCTTCCACGGTAGGAAAGGGGTATGCCTGGTCGTCGAGGTCCAAACCGGGGCCATCCTGGCCTGGGCCCAATATCCCTTTTTCGATCCCAACCAATATGCACAGTCCACCCCCGGGCTCTGGAAGAACCGGATGTGCCTTGACCTTGTCGAACCCGGGTCGACCTTCAAGCCCTTTGTGGCGGCAGCGGCGCTCCAGCAGGAGATTTGTACATCCGGGTCCCGATTTTATTGCGAACAAGGTAGATGGCGGGTCGATCGGCACACCATCCGCGATACGCACGAATACGGAGAACTCAGCGTCGAAGAAATCGTTCGATATTCCAGCAATATCGGTATGTCTAAAATCGGGCTGGCCCTGGGGGCACCGCGGCTTTTCTCCCAGCTGGAACGTTTTGGATTCTGTACACGGACGGGAATAAGGGTGCCTGCCGAATCCAAGGGGATGATCCGCCCCCCCCACCAGTGGACGGATGTCGATCTGGCCGCCGCCTCTTTTGGGCAGGGAGTGGCCATAACCCCCTTGCAAATGGCTCGGGCATATGTCGCCATTGGGAACCGGGGCAGAATGATCCCCCTGCATCTTATCAAGGACCGTAGTGGGGATGGTCCACGGGTCTTGGACGAAGAGGTCGCCGACCGCATCCTTGCCATGCTCAAGGGGGTGGTCGAGGCTGATGGAACCGGAACACGGGCCCGGATTCCCGGGATCCAGGTCGGCGGAAAAACCGGTACGGCTCAGAAGTCAGATCCCTCCGGCGGATACGGGGATAAATTTCTGGCATCCTTTGTTGGGTTCATACCGGCGATGCATCCCAAATATTTTATTCTCGCCATGGTGGATGAACCCCATCCACAACATTACGGGGGCGTTGTCAGTGCCCCGGTAGTCAAGAAGGTGGCCATGAAACTTTTGGCCTATCGGGGTGAAACCCCCCCAAAGGAAAAGGCGGCCCAAAAAGTTTCCTCCTTGGTATATTTCACCGGGAACAGGGCGGCTATCCAGTCGCGGATCACCAAGGAAGATGCCGGAAAGAGTGGTGACACGGTCCCTGATCTATGTGGAAAAAGTCTGAAAAGGGCGGTGGAGGTCATGGTTGGCCGGGGCGTCGTGCCCAAGATAACCGGGCGGGGGAGCATCGTGGTCCGTCAGTCCCCCCGGCCAGGGGCCCGGTGGCCTGAATCCGAAAGCGGTACATGGCGACTCTGGGTGACAACAACGAGGTCAAAAACCCTATGCCGATAATTTTCGATCGAGAAAGATGGGAGGACTTGAAACAAAAAGTCCGTCAGGGTCTCGGGGTCAAGACCCATTCGGCGTTTGTCGAGCCGGGTGATGTTTTTGTCGCCCTGCCCGGAACACGTCATGATGGAACCATGTATATCGATCAGGCCCTGGAACGTGGGGCCGGGTGTATCGTCGCCAGCAACGTCAACCGGTGGGCCCATGATGTTTCGGCCGAATTTTTGGTCCACCCCTCGCCCAGGCAGGGGGTCGGCGAACTGGCCGCCGCCTTTTTCGGGACGGAAAAACTGGCGCTGAAAGTGGTTGGAATAACGGGAACCAACGGAAAGACAACCACGAGCTATATGGCCGAACATCTCCTGTCTGCAGCGGGAAAAAGGGTTGGGGTCATTGGTACGGTGGATGTCCATTGGCCGGGGCACCATCAGGAAATCGGCATGACCACTCCAGATTGCTGGACGGTCCATGGTCTCCTGGCCCGGATGATGGACGAGGGGATCGATGTCGTCTGCATGGAGGTCTCCTCCCACGCCCTCGATCAGGACCGCGTGGCTGGAATCTCTTTTGATGTGGCGGTGTTCACCAATCTCACGCAGGACCACCTGGACTATCATCGCGACATGGAATCCTATTTCCAGGCCAAGGCCAGACTCTTTCAGCCGACTGACACCGCGGTCCCTTACGGGATCATAAATAGTGACGACACGTATGGGCGACGGCTCATGGAGAAGGGGTCGTACCACATGGGATATGGGCTGGGGAAAAATTTACCCGCCGATCAGCTTGCGGGCAGGATCGAAAGATCCACAAGAAAGGGGATCGAACTCTCGGTTTCCCTCAAGGAACGGTCTTGGTCCATCTCCTCCCCGCTTGTTGGAAGACATAACGGGATGAATCTCTTGGCCGCCCAGGGGATCGGTTTGGCCCTGGGGTTGTCCGTCAAGGACATGCAGGGGCTCAAAGATTTTCAGGGCGTGCCGGGACGGTTGGAACGGGTCCCCAATGGTCAGGGGATGGATATTTTTGTGGATTATGCACACACACCGGATGCCTTGGAAAAGGTCTGCTCCGCCCTACAGGCGGTGGGGGGCAAACGGTTGTTGGTTCTTTTCGGCTGCGGTGGTGACCGTGATGCGTCCAAACGGCCCCTCATGGGCACTGCGGTGGCCAGGGTCGCGGATGTCGCCATCGTGACGTCGGATAATCCCCGGCACGAAAATCCCGGGGCGATCATCGAGGATATTCTGCCCGGTATGCAGGGGTATCCCGTGGAGATCATCCAGGAACCGGACCGGAGGAAGGGGATCGCCACGGCTATCGATCGCATGGAGAGCGGGGATGTCCTGCTCATTGCCGGTAAGGGACACGAAACATACCAGCAGGTCGGCGACCGTAAGCTCCCCTTTGCCGACGCCCGGATCGTCAGAGAGTATTTCAACGAGAACCCATGATATGATTGTTATTTTGGACCATTATTCCTTGGAAGGGCCATGCGACTGCAGTTGATGGACATAGCCGCGGCTCTCAATGCCATCGGCGATATCCCGGAGGATCGATTGGTGCGCCGTGTGCAGACGGACAGCCGTCTGGTGGAGCCGGGTGACCTCTTCGTGTGCATTGCCGGGAACAACATGGACGGGCACCAATTCGTAGCCGGGGCGATCCGCAAGGGGGCCTGCGGGATCGTGGCCCATAAGCCGGTGGACGGGGGCGATAATGTACCAGTTCTGCTGGTCCGGGACACTCTCCAGGCGCTTGGTCGGCTGGCCGCCTATTGGCGGACCAAAACCGGTGCCACGGTGATCGGGGTCACCGGATCAGCCGGAAAGACAACGCTCAAGGAGATGCTGGCCACTATCCTGGGGCTTGCCGGAAAGACGTCCAAAAATTTCAAGAATTGGAACAACCAACTCGGTCTTCCCCTTTCCATGCTCATGTGTTCGGGCGACGAACGCTTTTGGGTCATGGAGGTGGGGATAAGCCGTCCTGGAGACATGGACGAACTGGCTGCCATTCTGCAACCTGACTGTGTACTGATCAACAATATCGGCCCGTGCCATCTGGACGGACTGGGGGACATCAGCGGGGTCGCCCGTGCCAAGGCCACGCTGGTGGATTTTGTGACGGGAGATGGCACGGTTGCCGTGAGCCGGGACTACCCGGAACTCGAATGTGAAGTCACCAAGCGGGCCGATAGCCCGGTATTCTTTTCTACCCGGAATCCCCATGCCCGTTTTTTTGGCCACTATCAGGGGCCCGACAAAAAGGGTGGGGGGCTTTTTAGACTGGTTCTGGACAATGAGGAGCATGTTCTTTCCCTGCCCATGCTCGGCATGGATATGGCAGAAGATTGTATTGGTGCGGCCTGCATGGCCCACTGCCTTGGCATAGACACGGCGACCATTTTCAAGGGGCTTGAGGGATTCGAACCCGTGGCCCAACGTTTTTGCGTCAGTGTACAGGGGGGATGGACAGTCATCGACGATACCTACAACGCCAATCCCATGTCCATGCAGCGGGCCATCGAGCGGGCCGCGGTGCTTGGGGCGGATCAGCCCCTGGCCATGGTTCTTGGGGAGATGATGGAGTTGGGTGATTTCGCTCCCAGGGCCCACCGTGGATTGGGAGAGTGGGTCCGTGCCACCGGATGCGATCTGTTCTTTTTCTCGGGACCCCACGCACAAGATGTACGCGAAGGGTTTGGCCCCCGTGGTGCAAGGATGGTTGAACTGGCATCACCTACGGATTTCAGGAGGCAGCTGGACCGGTTCCCCCCCAACGGGACGATCCTGTTCAAGGGGTCCCGGAGTTGTCGCATGGAAGAATATGTGCGTGTTTTTACGGAGGGCCGGGCGTGATCTACCATCTCCTCTATCCCCTGAGCAGTGACCTGAGCGCACTGAATGTCTTGAGGTATATCACCTTCAGGTCCATGCTGGCTATGCTCACGGCACTGGTCCTGAGTATCGTCTTTGGGCCTATGTTCATTGGTTGGCTCGAAAAAATCCGTTGTGGCCAGTATATCCAGGACGATGGCCCCAACCACCAGGGGAAGGCAGGGACACCGACCATGGGCGGGCTGTTCATGGGTATATGCCTCTTGGCCAGTGTGTGCATGTGGGGGAATCTGGAAAATCCGTATTTGTGGTTGACCATCTTTGTCTTTATCGGCTTCGGGCTGGTCGGGTTTGTGGATGACTATACCAAGGAAGTCCGGCGGAAGAACCAGGGGATCTCGGCCCGGGTCAAATTTGTGGGCCAGGTGGTTGTTGCCTGCGGCGCGCTCACCGTCCTGATCACCATGCCGGGCTATAGCAGTGAACTCATGGTCCCGTTTTTCAAATCGATCCGCCCGGATCTCGGTTTTTGGTACATCCCCTTTGCCCTTTTTGTGCTGGTCGGGTCTTCCAACGGGGTCAATCTCACGGACGGACTTGATGGCTTGGCCATAGGCCCTTCCGTGGTCAGCACCGCCTGCCTCGGTATCTTCTTGTATGTGGCCGGGCATGTCGAACTGGCCCGCTATCTCCAGGTCGCATATGTCCCCGGTGTCGGAGAGGTGGCGGTTTTTTGCGGGGGATTGGTCGGTGCGGGCCTCGGCTTTCTCTGGTTCAACGCCTATCCGGCCCAGATCTTTATGGGCGATGTCGGGAGTTTGAGTATCGGGGGCACCCTTGGCTTCATGGCGGTTCTTTGCAAACAGGAGCTCCTTCTGGTCATCATTGGCGGTCTTTTTGTCATCGAGACCCTTTCAGTCGTCCTGCAGGTCGGATATTTCAAGATGAGCGGGGGGAAGCGCATCTTCCGCATGGCCCCGCTCCATCACCATTTCGAGCTCAAGGGGATCCCGGAATCCAAGATCATTATCCGTTTTTGGATCCTGTCCATCCTATTGTGCTTCATGGCACTGGCAACCCTCAAATTGCGCTAGGAAAGAACAATGCATGAACTCATCCACCCAGGACAACTGCACGGTCATCAAGGCGTCGTGGTCGGTGCCGGCCGCTCGGGGGTTGCAGCGGCACGGCTTTTATCGGCCCTGGGGGCAAAGACCCGGCTGGTCGAGCGCGATGCGGAGAAGTTGGGGGCAAAGGTCCGTGACCTGGCAAGGGAGCTGGGATGGGATCTGCGGAGTGGAGAACACGGAGACGAAGATTTCAAAGACGCCAACCTGGTCGTTCTCAGTCCGGGTGTGCCCTCCCATACCCTGCAAGAATTCATCCCCGCTGGATGCCAGGTCGTTTCGGAGCTGGAACTGGCATCGTGGTTCGTTTCCGAGCCCATCGTCGCTGTGACGGGAACAACGGGAAAGACAACCACGACCGCCCTCATCGGTCATGCAATGACGCGGTGTGGCAAAAACGTTTTTGTGGGCGGCAACATCGGTGTCCCCCTGTCCGAGTATCTTCTTGGCGGCAAGCCGGCAGATATCCTTGTCCTGGAGGTGAGCTCCTTCCAGCTGCAGCATACGCAATCCTTCCATCCCATGGTCGGTGTCTTTGTCAATTTTGCGGCCAACCATCTGGATGTGCATGCCAGTGAACAGGAATACTTCATGGCCAAGGTATCCATGTTTTCCCGCATGGGGGAGAACGATCTGGCTGTGATCCACCTGGGCTTGAAGGACGAACTCGAGGCCCGGTCGTTCACCAGGGCCAAGCGGGTCTACTACGTGGGGAGCGACCGGTTTGTGTGCCCCGCACTCAAGGGGCCCCACAACCAGGAGAACCTGGAGGCCACGTGGTTGGTGTGCAGATATTTCGGCATCGATGAACAGCAGGTGGCCCAAGCGGTCCGTGATTTTCATCCACACCCCCATCGTCTCGAGGTTGTAGGGGAATTCGAAAACGTGTGTGTCGTGGACGATTCCAAGGCCACGACGGTCACAGCCCTTGGGGCGGCCCTTGAGAGTTTTGACGGCGGGATCATCCTCCTGGCCGGTGGCATATTCAAGGGAGGGGATCCTGCAGACCTCGTTCCGCTGGTCCGAGAGCGGGTCAGAAAAATCTGTTTGTTTGGTGCAAGCAGGGAGATATTCGAGCAGGCCTGGAAGGATGCCGCTCCCATCTCCTGGAGTCCGACCATCGAGGAGGCCGTTGCCGAGGGATGTGCAGCCGCCCGATCGGGTGACGTTGTTCTCTTGTCACCGGCAACCTCGAGCTTCGATCTCTTTGATGATTACAAGGCCCGTGGAAGGGCCTTCCAAAACGCGGTCAGAACCTATTATGGCGAACAGGGCAAAGCAGACGGCCAGTGCCGGAATTGATTGGTGGCTTCTGGTCCCGGTGGTCATCCTGACCGGACTGGGGCTGGTCATGGTCATGAGTGCCAGCGGGGTCATGGCCGAAAAGTACTGGTCCAACAGCTACCATTTCATCTCCCGACAGATCGTCTTTGCCGGCGCCGGCATGGTCCTGATGTCCGTCATGGTTTGGATCCCGACACAGGTACTCCGTTCGGTCCACTATCCGTTGCTCGCAGGGGCGATGGTCTTGCTCGGACTGACCATGGTTCCGCAGGTTGCCGTCAAGGCCGGCGGGGCGAGCCGGTGGATTGGATGCGGATTTTTCAGCCTCCAGCCGCTCGAGTTGGCCAAGTTGTCTCTGGTCTTTTATTTGGCTTACTTTTTTTCCCGTAAGCAGGACAAGGTCAAGACGTTCCGGATCGGGGTCGTACCACCGTTCATGGTGACCGGGATCATGTGTGCCTTTCTGCTCCTTCAGCCGGATTTCGGCGGGGCCATGTTCATGGTTATGGTCCTTTTCCTGATTTGTCTGGTGGGCGGGACCCGGTTCATCTACCTGGCGGTTTCCTCTGTCATGGCCTCCGGACTCGCTGCTGTGCTGGTACTGACCTCCCCGTACCGCTTCAGGAGGTGGTTCGCATTTTTGGACCCGTTCAAGGATGCCCAGGACAGCGGATACCAACTGGTCCAGTCCCTGTACGGTTTTGGTGCCGGGGGGTGGTTCGGGGTCGGCCTGGGGGCGGGCAAGCAAAAACTGTTTTTTCTTCCTGAGGCACACAATGATTTTATCCTGGCCGTCCTCGGCGAGGAGTTGGGCTTTTTGGGGGTCTCGCTGGTCATCCTGCTCATGGGGCTTATGCTCTGGCGCTGTGTGGCTATAGCCCTGGGACAGGAAGAGATGCAGGACCGGTTGCTGGCATTTGGTGCCGGCTTGCTGGTTATACTGGGCGGATTGCTCAATACGGCTGTCGTGCTTGCCGTGGCACCCCCCAAGGGGGTCGCCCTCCCCTTTTTGAGCTATGGGGGCAGCAATATGCTGACTAGTTTCGCATGCTTGGGTGTGCTGCTCAATCTTTCGCGCAACAGGCTCGTTCGGTCGTAAGAACCCGAATCCAATACGTAGGTACACCAAAACACCGGGAGAGATGTGGAACGGGTAATCCTGACGACAGGGGGCACTGGAGGCCATATATTTCCCGCGTTGGCCGTAGCCGAAACTATTGGGCAACGGTTCCCCGGATGCAGGATACTTTTTGTCGGTGGGACGCACGGGCCGGAAGCCCGGCTGGCCGATGAAGCCGGGCTCGAATTCCGCTCCCTCCCATCCCAGGGCCTTCTGGGTAAGGGAATCAAGTCCATTCCGGGGCTGGTACGCATGGCCCGGGGGGTGTGCAAGGGACTGGTCCTCGCCCGGTCCTTCCGGCCCGATGTGATTGTCGGATTCGGGGGATATGCCGGTTTTCCCATGGCCATGGCCGGAACATTGCTCCGTGTGCCCACGGCCATCCACGAGCAGAACAGCGTCCCGGGGATGAGCAACCGTGTCCTGGCTAAACGGGTCGAGCGTATTTTTCTCTCCTTTGCCGACAGTGCGGGGCTCTTTCCGAGAAACGGGAGCGTGGTGACGGGAAACCCGGTCCGGCAGGAGATTGTCCGTCTTGGGCGGAGCGTGTCCTCCACTGGGGCGGGCCGCGGCAAAAACCTGCTCATTCTTGGTGGGAGCCAGGGGGCCACCGCGATCAACGAGGCGGTTATGGAGGTGCTTCCCGTCCTGTGCGCCGAACATGTCAATATCTGGCACCAGACCGGAGAGCGCGATTCCAAACGGGTCCGGGAACACTACAAAAAGCTTTGTCCACAGGCTCGGGTCGAACCCTTTATCCGGGATATGGCCGCTGCATATAACTTTGCCGATCTGGTGGTCTGCCGGGCCGGGGCAACGACCCTCGCCGAGTTGACCATTGCCGGGAAGGCCGCTGTTTTGATTCCATTCCCCTATGCCGTGCACGACCACCAGACGAAAAACGCCAAACACCTCGAGGCGCAAGGAGCCGCGTTGGTCATTGCCCAGGGATATTTGGGGGACGTCAATCTGGGGCGGACCGTGACCGATCTTTTGGACATGCCTGAAAAATTGCGCTCAATGTGCCAAGAGGCGCGCAATCTGGGAAGGCCCAAGGCGGCGGATGATATTGTCACCGGGTTGGAAGCTCTGGTCCGGGGGCGCACGGTAGGTCCACAGAAAGCGCAAAAAGGGCGTGTCCGCTAGGGCCGCCAGTCAAAGGAATTCGGGTGTTATGCGCAACAAGATAAGAAAAATCCACATGGTCGGGATAGGCGGAACCGGAATGAGCGGTATCGCCGAGGTGCTTTTGAACCACGGCTATGGAGTCACAGGGTCCGATCTCCACAACACCCCGGTTGTCAAACGTTTGGTCCAGCTCGGGGCGACGGTCGCTTGTGGCCATGGTGCGGACAATCTGGACGGTGCCCAGGTCCTCGTCCGTTCATCGGCCATATCCGATGATAATCCGGAGGTTCTTCGGGCGCGGGAGTTGTCCATTCCCATCATTCCCCGGGCAGAGATGCTTGCCGAACTCATGCGTCTGAAGACCGGGATCGCTGTTGCCGGAACCCATGGAAAGACGACGACCACCTCTTTTTTGGCGACCATGTTCAAGGAGGCCGGGGTCGATCCCACGGTGATCATAGGTGGAATACTGAACGCTTATGGGAGCAACGCCATGCTTGGACAGGGCGAATATCTCATCGCCGAGGCCGACGAGTCAGACGGGTCTTTTCTTTGTCTGCTCCCCATACTCAACGTTGTCACCAATATCGACGCCGATCATCTGGATTTTTATTCCGGCCTGGAAGATGTGCAGGACACCTTTGTCCGGTTCATGAATTCCATCCCATTCTATGGCCTGAACGTGGTCTGCGGTGACGATCCGAATGTCCGGGCGGTTTTGCCCAGGATAAAGCGGCCGGTGATGACCTATGGGATTGGTCCTGACAACGATATCCGGGCCGAGGTGGACTCATGCGAACATGGTTCCCGGTTCAAGGTATTCCTGCACGGTACCCCTTGGGGGGAGATTTCTCTGGCACAGCCGGGACGGCACAATATTCTGAACGCCCTGGGGGGCATTGGTGTGGCCCTGGAGGCGGGGATTCCCAAAGAGTCCATCACCAAGGGACTGTCCATGTTCGGGGGAGTGGGACGCCGGTTCGAACGTAAGGGGGAGCGCAACGGGGTCCTGGTCATCGACGACTACGGTCACCATCCAACGGAAATCCGGGCCACGTTGCAAACGGCACGGGAGTGTTTTCCCGACAGGCGGATAGTGGCCGCTTTCCAACCACACAGGTTCTCGCGGACGCAGGCACTTTTCGGGGAGTTCTGCAAATGTTTCGCCCTTGCCGATGTCTTGTTCCTGACCGAGATCTATCCTGCCTCGGAGACCCCCATACCCGGGGTCAATGGATTGAATCTGGCCAGGGCCATCAAGCAGGTCTCTGATATCTCGGTACAATTCTACGAGGATTTCCAGGCCCTGGGGAGTGCTTTGCCGGGGTTTCTCAGGCCGGGGGATGTTTTTTTGACCATTGGAGCCGGCAATATCTGGACCGTGGGAACCGGGTACCTGGAAGGGAAATGATACTATCGAGCCGACCACGATTGGGGCAATTGACCTCGCTGCGTCTGGGCGGCCGGGCCCAAGGCCTGCTTGTGCCCGAATCCGACGGAGACTATGAGGATATTCCACGGCTGTCTGAAAAATATGCAGGACGACCCTACGTCATGGGACGGGGAACCAACATCCTTGCCGAAGATGGCGACCATGACCTGACCTTGGTCAAGCGTCCCTGTCTCAACGGTCCCGAGGTCCTTCGGGAAGTCGGGAACAATGCCGTGATCAGTGTGGATGGGGGGATGACCCTGGCAGGATTCATGTCCTGGTGCATCAAACACGGTTATTCGGGGCTGGAGTCCCTGTCCGGGATTCCGGGAAGCTTTGGTGGGTGTGTGGCCATGAATGCGGGATCGCACGGACGGGAGTGTTTCGAGCTTCTCCAGGCGGTCAGGGTCTGGACGCCGGGAAAGGGGTGTTTTTGGGCCGAGCGGTCCGAATGCACGGCCGGCTACCGGCATTTTTCCCTGACGGACCAGGATGGGCTCTTTGCCGTCCTTGGAGTACTTGTGGTTCTGGAAAAAAAATCTTCCGAGGAGGTCAGGCAGGGGGTCCGGTCATGGTTCCTGCGCAAGAAGAGTGTCCAACCCCTGACCGCGGCCACTGCCGGGTGTGTTTTCAAGAATCCTCTCAATGGTTCTGCTGGAAGATTTCTCGATGCCGCGGGATTGCGGGGATATGCCCTGGGGGGGATGCGTTTTTCACCGGTCCATGCCAATTTTTTGGAAAACACGGGCAAGGGTACTGCCGACCAGGCCTTAGAGCTCATCAGTCTGGGCCGCAAAGAGGTCAGTGAACGTTCCGGTGTACATTTAGAGCTTGAAGTCGAGGTCCTTGAATGTCGGTGACGGCCCGCACCGGGAAAACGAGGAGGACCGCCCCACGAAAGAGCAACGCGTACCGTTCCGGGACAAAGCTCCCTTTTTTCAAGCGGTTGGTCAGTGCCGTGGGGCAGGGGTTCTACTGGGGGTGTGCATTGGTTCTGGTCGCCTGCGCGAGTCTGATCATCCTCTACGGGTACAGGTACGTAACGGTGCAGCCTTTTTTTGCCCTGGACGGGGTGACCATCTCCGGGAATTCCCATCGTAAAGATGCGGCCCTGATGGACCGTTCGCAGGTCCGGCTCGGAGAGAATATATTTGAAGTACCCATCGCCGATATACAGCGGCGTCTCCAGGAGGATCCCTGGGTAGCCGGGGTTTCCGTGCGCAGGATTCTACCTGACCGTTTGGAGATCCAGGTTACTGAACGGCAGGCCTGCTTCTGGGTCGTGCACCAAGGAACACTCTACTATGCCGACAAGGCGGGCCGGACTATCGCCCCGGTTGGGCCGGAGTCGTTTATTTCACTCCCGGTGCTGGACCGGTCGAACGCCAACCAAGAAAATGCCGGTGTTCTTGAAAGGGCGGTGGCGGTTCTGGATACAAAGAGTCTGCCCTTTGGGTTTTCCTCTATAGACACACTGGATGTGTCCACGGCAGGTGTTCTGGATTTCTACCTGGATTCTCCCCGCCTCAAGGTACGCATTGGTGTGGATGATCTGGAGAACAACTGCAAAAGATTGACCCTGGCCTGGGAAGACCTGCGCAAGCGCGAGGAGGCCGAGAGAATCCGGGGGATCGAGGCCTATGCGGGAAAGGTGTGGGCTCGGCTCGGATGATCGAGGACCGGGCGCACGTGCCTTTTGGGACCGGATGATGACCGCAGTGTCCGGACCGTGCCCTTGGCTGGGCATGGAAAAGGCGGGACAGGGACACGGAGATTTTCAACCAAGGAAGACGTGATGGCTAAATCGGAACTTGTCGTAGGACTGGATATCGGAACCACGAAGATCTGTGCCGTGGTCGGTGAGGTTACCCCGGACGGGGTGGATGTGGTTGGTATTGGCACGAGTCCTTCAACGGGGCTGCGCAAGGGCGTGGTCGTGAATATCGAGCAGACCGTCCAATCCATCAAAAAGGCCCTGGAAGAGGCAGAGCTCATGGCCGGATGCGAGATCCGCTCGGTCTATGCGGGTATTGCCGGGAGCCATATTGCCGGATTCAACAGCCATGGGGTCATCGCCGTCAAGGGAGGCGAGGTCACGGCCAGGGACATCGAACGGGTTCTGGACGCGGCCAAGGCGGTGGCTATTCCCCTGGACCGGGAGGTCATCCACATCCTGCCCCAGGAGTACATTGTCGATGACCAGCGGGGCATTACTGCACCTCTGGGAATGGCCGGTGTCCGTCTCGAGGTCAAGGTGCACATCGTCACAGGAGCGGTGACCAGTGCACAGAACATTGTCCGTTCCTGCCACCGGTCCGGGCTCGATGTCGAGGATATCGTCCTGGAATCCCTTGCCTCTGCCAAATCGATTCTCACGGATGAGGAACGCGAGATCGGGGTGGCGCTGGTCGATCTCGGGGGGGGGACCACTGACTTGGCGGTTTTCAGTAACGACTCCATCAAGCATACTTCTGTCCTCGCCCTTGGCGGGACCAACCTTACCAATGACATCGCCTTTGGGCTACGGACACCCATGCAGGCGGCTGAAAGGATCAAGGTCAAATATGGATGCGCTATGGGCGACCTCGTATCCGGTGAGGAGGTGATCGAGGTGCCCAGTGTGGGCGGGAGGGATCCCAGACGCCTTTCACGCCATGTGCTCGCCGAGATCTGTGAGCCCCGAATGGAGGAAATTTTTGCTCTGGCCGATCAGGAGCTGGTACGGTCGGGGTACAAGAAACTCATCGGTGCGGGAGTGGTCCTGACCGGGGGTGGTGCGCTGATCCAGGGTGCCCAGGATCTGGCCGAACAGGTTTTCAACGTCCCCACAAGGGTCGGGTTCCCCAATGGTGTGGGCGGGTTGACCGACGTGGTCAAGAGCTCCATGTACGCCACTGCCGTGGGGCTTTTGCTCTATGGTGCGGAAAAGGCGGACATGAAACGCGGGATCCGGATCAGGGACAAAAACATGTTCAACCGTATCCTGACGTCCATGAAGAAATGGTTCGTCGATATTTCGTAGAATGAAAACAGGCCGTTGGGCCGTGTGTTAGCATATGTAGAGAAGGGCTGCCCCGAGGGACGGTCCTCAGGAAAACGGTGTGAGTATCCTGAAACCAGGGAGGAAATGGCATGGAATTTTTAGAACTTGAAACCGAGGACAACGCGAAAATACGTGTTGTCGGCGTTGGTGGCGGCGGCGGAAATGCGGTCAACAACATGATTTCTTCGGCCATGAAAGGGGTCACCTTCATCACGGCCAACACGGACATCCAGGCACTGAAGCACTCAAAGGCCGAGTACAAGCTCCAGCTCGGGGAAAAGCTGACCAAGGGACTCGGGGCCGGGGCCAACCCCGAGGTCGGCCGTGAGGCCGCTATGGAAAGCATCGGTCAGATCAAGGAGACCCTGGGCGAGTGCGACATGGTCTTTGTCACTGCGGGTATGGGCGGGGGTACCGGTACCGGTGCCGCTCCGGTCATTGCCCAGGCGGCCAAGGAAATCGGTGCCCTGACCGTGGCCGTGGTCACCAAACCCTTCCAGTTCGAGGGCAAGCGGCGAAAGATGCAGGCCGAACGGGGGATCAAGGAATTGCGCGAGGTCGTGGACAGCATCATCACCATCCCCAACGACCGCCTCCTGACCCTGGCCTCCAAAAAGGCCACATTTTTGGACATGCTGGCCAAGGCCGACGAGGTACTCTTCTATGCGGTGAAGGGCATCTCCGATCTGATCATGGTCCCCGGGCTGATCAACCTGGACTTTGCCGACGTCAAGGCGGTCATGTCCGAGATGGGATTGGCCATGATGGGTACGGGCATTGCCTCTGGCGAAGGCCGGGCACGGGAAGCGGCCATGAAGGCCATCACCAGCCCCTTGCTCGAGGATGTCTCCATCGATGGAGCCGGCGGCGTACTCATGAACATCACCTGCGGTCCCGACCTGACCATTGATGAGGCCAGTGAGGCGGCCAGTCTGATCCATGAAGTGGCCTCGGACGATGCCAATATCTATTTTGGTACGGTATTCGATCAGAATATCGGCGACGAGATGCGTATTACGGTCATTGCCACCGGTATCGAAGAGGAAACCAAGCAGTCGGGCAGTGACCCCGGAGGGTCCAACGTAACCAAGATTCCGCCCCGGCCGAACCGGCAGGACGATCGCGATGTCCTGCGTACCAAGGCGAGCAATGTGGACCAGGATGACCTGAACATACCGGCCTACCTGCGTATGAAAAAGAAGGGGGGGAGCGGCCCTACCTCTTTCGATGCGGCCAGGCAGACAGCGCAGCCAAACCCGTCGGTGAAGCCCGGTCCTGCACATAGTGGGGAAGACTTCATTTTTGACGAGGAAGAGTCGGAGATCCCCGCATTCATAAGGATGCAGGCGGATTGATCGCGCAAGGGCGTGGCTGGGCCGGGATCGTTGACCGGCCGGCGGTCTTCCTGCAGATTATCTTGTGAAAAAATCCATGCCTGAGGGCAATCCTGTGAAAGGACCGGAAAACGAGTTCCTGTTCTGGGGATCGACCCCGCCCCGGATCAGGGAATGGGGGGGGCGGCTGCCCGTGGCCCTGGTTTTTCCGGAAAAGGAAAAATTCGCCCTGTCCACCCTGGGGTGGCAGGTCGTGTACCGTCTCCTTGCCGGGTCCGCTGATTTTGCCGTTGAACGGTTCTATGCCGACCACGGTGACACTCCTCCCGTTTCAGCGGACTCCGGCAGGGAGCTCTCTTCGTTCCCCCTGATCTGTTTCAGCCTCAATTTCGAGGGGGATTTCGTCACCGCCCTGTCGTTGCTCAAACGTGCCAACCTTCCCCTTGCCGCCGCCGACCGTCATGACTGGCCTCTGGTCATGGCCGGTGGCCCCATTGCATTTCTCAATCCCTTCCCCGTCTTTCCCTCCCTGGATTTCCTCTTTGTGGGCGAGGCCGAGCACGGATTCCTGGATATGGCCCGCGGGATCAAGGATCTCTGGTTTTCCGGGGGGTCTCGTGAGGAAGCCATCTCCGGTCTTGCCCTCCGTCCCGGTGTCCTGGCCCATGGTCAGGAGGCGGGGAGGGTCGTGCGCCGTGTCTTTCTCCGTGGCTCGGACCGACTCCTACCCGTCCCGGCAGCCTCCTGTTTCGTGAGTTCCCACTCGGAATTCAGGGACATGCTTCTGCTGGAGATCAACAGGGGGTGTCCCTATGGGTGCCGGTTCTGCGCCGCCGGGAATATCTATCGCCCCCCCAGACAATCCAGGCTCGAGGATCTCGAGGCCATTGTTCGCAAGACCTCTCCCTTCAAGGTCGGTCTCGTAGGTACTGCCCTGACCGACTGGCCGGACCTCTTCCCGTTTCTCAAATGGCTCCACGGACAAAAGATCAAGTTCTCCCTGGGATCCCTCCGGGCAGACGGGGCGAACCGTGGATTTTTGACCTTTTTACGCAAGACCGGAACCAGGAGTCTGACCTTTGCCCTGGAAGGGGCCAGTAGAAGACTGCGCCTGGCCATGAACAAGAATCTGAATGAAGATGCCCTGCTCGAGGCGGTCTCCCTGGCCAGCGAGCTGCAGTTCAACACCTTGAAGCTCTATCTGATTGTTGGCTGGCCCGGTGAAGGGGAGGAGGATTTCGATGAACTGGATGGGTTTCTGGACCGGATCCTGGAGGCCGCAAAGGTGGGCCAGGGAAAGAAGTCCAAGGGAATCGGTTTGATCCAGGTCAGTGCCAGTTGTCTGGTCCCCAAACCATGGACCCCGCTCCAATGGGCCCCCATGGACAGCGAGTCCGTGCTCAAATCCAAGATGAAGCGGCTCAAGGCGGTCATCAAATCCAAGCGCGGCATGCGTTTTTCCGGTGAAAACCCCCGGCAGGCCAGAATCCAGGGACTCCTGTCCAAGGGGGACGAGGGGCTGTTCGATCTGTTGTGTCTGGTGGAGAAAACCGGCAACTGGAAACAGGGGCTTGCACGCTGGGACGGCGATCCGGGCTGGTATGTGGACCGTACCCGGGACGAGGACGAGGTCTTTCCCTGGGACAGACTGGATATAGGTGTGGATAAGGCCTATCTGTGGAAGGAATGGCTACGGTTCCACAAGGGCGTTCAGACCCCGCCCTGTCCGGCCTCGGGATGTGAACGGTGCGGGCGATGCGGGCTGGATATGGAAAAGTTCTGAGAAAAGCATACACGCAATATCCACAACAATATCAACCAAGACTCCGTAACATTTTTTTTTCGCGGGGAATGACTGATCCCGGGGCAACTATTAAGAAATACTTAATAGTTCAAGTTGAGGGCAGCGGTCAGGTATAGCGGAACATTGATCACTCCAATTTCACCCCTGTTCGCGCCTGCGCAGGGCCAGTTCCAGCCTCCTGGCCAGAAGGGAGCAGCCGAAGGTCAGGGCGAAGTACATCAGGGTGATGGTGATCCAGACCTCGAAGGTCAGGTAGGTGGCGGCCATGAGCTCCATGCCCTGGAAGGTCAGTTCCTGGATGGAGATGACCGAGACGATGGCCGAATCCTTGATCGTGGAGATGAATTGTCCGGCCAGGGGCGGAAGGACCATGCGCACCGCCTGGGGCAGGATGATGGACCGCATGGTTCCCCACCAGCCAAATCCCAGGGCACTGCCGGCCTCCCATTGTCCCCGTTCAACTGAATTGATACCACTGCGCACGATCTCCGTGATGTAGGCACCCTCGTAAATGCCCAGGGTGATCACCGCTGTGAGGAAGGATGCAAGCTGTGCTGTGGGGCCGAAGAACCACTCCAGTATGGAGGTGATCATGGGCGGACAGTTGTCCACGCAGTTTCCAATGCCCAGCAGGGGCATGATCTGTTCGCCGATGAAGAAATAGAAGATGAACACCAGGACCAGGGGGGGCAGGTTCCGGCTCAGGGAGACATAGGTGCCGCCGAGCCATCGTCTGACCCGGTGCTGGCTGATGCGCATGAACCCCATGCATGTGCCGATGAGGGTCGCCAGAATGGTTGACCAGATGCTCAGCCTCATGGTCGTCACCAGTCCCTGGATGAGGATGTTGGACACCCATCGGCCCTGTTCCTCGTCATACCGGAAGAGATACTGGGGGATGACCGACCAGTCCCAGGTGTAGTCGAGATTGGTCCCGGCCTGATGGTAGAGCCATACGGCCCCTCCAATGAGGAGGACCAGGATGATCAGGTCGAGAATGGTCAGTCTGCGCGGCGAGTCTGGTCGGTGCATAAGAAAAGGATACCTGTGGGGAAACCCCTACAGGTTTTTTTTGTTGCTCTTTAAAGGACAGCCGGGGGCCGTGGTCTATCTCCTCAACGGTCGGGCAGATAAAGAGGGGCGGACACGCCGGTCCGCCCCTATAGGACAGGGGTCCTTCATGCGGTGGAACTACTTGATCCGCGTTTCCCAATCCAGGGTCTTGAACCAATAGTCGTGGCGGGCTTCGAGCCAGCCCTCGGCCGAGGTGACGATGATCCAGTTGTTCAGGAAGTTGAGAAAATCGGGGTCACCTTTCTTGATGGCGAATCCGATGGGTTCCCTGGTAAAGGTGCCATTGCCCAGGGGGAGGAAGAGTTTTTTGCCGTGCCTGACGGTCTGGTGGGCAGGGAACGGGGCCGAGGCCACCATGGCGTGGGCCTTGCCGATGAGCACTTCCTGCAGGGCCTGGGCCTCGTCGTCGAACAGACGCAGGGTCGCCTCGGGCATGAACCGTTTGGCCGCCTGCACGGGGGTGGCTCCGGTCCGTGCGGATAGGGTCACCGACGGTTTGTTGAAGTCTTCAAGGCTGTCGAAGCCTCCGGCCAGTTTCTTGTTCGCCACCATGGACATGCCGGAAAACTCGTAGGGGATGGTGAAGTTGACCTTGAGATTGCGTTGGGGGGTGATGCCCATCCCGCCGATGATGATGTCGAATTTACCGGTCAGCAGGGCCGGGATGATGCCGGACCATTTGGTGGGGATGAATTCGGGTTTGACGCCCATGTCCTGGGCCAGGCGGGTGGCCACATCGATTTCATAGCCGGTAAAGGTGCCTGTCTTGTCCTTCATGGCCCAGGGGACAAAAGTGGAAAACCCGATGCGCAGTGTGCCCCTGCGCACGACCTTTTCTAGAGTGCTTGCATCGCGGAGCTGCTCGGTGACTGGAGCGGCCAGGGTCAATGCTGATGTTGCCAGCAGCATGATGGCGCAGGCAAGAAGGTGGATGAGGGACAATCGAATGCGCATAGCAGGGCCTCCTTTAACGGTGGTTGGCAGAATCAAAAAAGGATGAAGAGAGGGTACACAAAAAAAGAAGGCAAGAAAACGGAAAATTCTGGATTCACCAGGTCTTGCGCTGCATTAAAATGACAAGGAGGGACAGAAAACCGGTCAGTGCCAGGTAGATCGCCGCCACTGTGAACCAGATTTCAAAGGTCAGAAATGATTCCGCAATGATCGCCTGGCCCTGCATGGTCAGGTCATAAACCGCGATGGTGCTCACCAGGGCCGAGTCCTTGATCAGCGAGATACCCTGACTGGTCAGCGGCGGGATGATCCGGCGCAATGCCTGGGGCAGGACCACCAGCCGGTACAGGTCAAAGGTGGACATGCCCAGACTGTATCCGGCCTCCCATTGTCCCCTGGGGATGGACCGGATACCGGCCCGGAAGATCTCGGATGCGTATGCCCCTTCAAAGAGGCTCAGTGCCAGGACTGCGATGGCGAACCGATCCAGACCGATGATCGGTGAGATGACGAAATAGAGGAAAAAAATCTGTATGAGCAGCGGGGTGTTCCGGATGAATTCCAGATACACCCGAGCGACGCTCCGGGCCATGATCGAAGGGGAGAGACGCATCATGGCCGTGGTCAGGGCGACGGCAAAGGCGAGGGCAAGACTCCAGCCGGTGATTTCCAATGTTACCATCAGACCGGTAAGGAGCGGTCCGGGAACAAATCCGGTATCCTGCCACGTATAGAGATACTTGGGGATCTGGTACCATTGCCAGTTGTATCCAAGATCCGCCGATCCATGGACGATGAGCCAGGTCAAAAGGGCGAGCGCCCCCAGGAATTTGGCAAGGTCGGTGGACCAGGCCAGCAGTGTCCGAGCTGGGGAGAAAGAAGGGGGCACGGCTATCGGGGACATGGCTTCCAAGGGATGGATTGTCTGGTATACCGGTTTGTTGGCTATTTCTGCAAAGAAATATCTTTAGGCAAATCCCTTTACCGTTGTCAAATCAGCACCTTATGAGGGAACGCTGTTTTGCATGGCCTGATGTTCCCGGGTGAGCTCCGCCAACAGATCTTCCAATGTCCATGTTGCAGAGGTCGGCGTCAGGGTCGCCCAGATGGGACGGGGCAGGGAGAGCGCCCGGTACATGTCCATGAAGGCATGGAGCTCGTGTTCGAGAAGGCCGGCCATGATCATGAAAGGAGACACAAGGGAGGATCCGTCGGGCGTGGCCTGATCTTCCAGGGTGAAAAGTTCCTCGAGGGTGAGCCCCGTGTCGCTTTTTTGCGGGCACACCATGGGCACGTCCCTGAAGGCCTCGGAGCCGGCCAGGGCGGATGCAAGGGTCTGGCGCGTATCCGGGGAAAGGCCATAGGCAAGAATTTTTCTCGGGCCGTACAGGCGGTTGTCGGATTTGCCAACGGGCTTAAAGGTATTTTCTGTCACGATCGCTGCTCCGGATGTTCGGATTGTGCGGGGTGTGATGCGGCCTGCCGGACCTGCTGGAGGACATCGTCAACATCGAGCCCGTACCTGGCGGCCATTGTCTCGAGGGTTTCGAACAATGCATTGCACAGGACGCATTCCCCGGCCAGTTGGTCGTACTTGCGGAAAACGGGTTCGGTGGTTTTATGGGCGGCCACGATTTCCAGAATCTGGGTGGAGAGGGTGATCTCTTGGGGGTTCACGGTTCAGTCCTTCCCATAGGAGAGTTGCAGACCCGATCCCACCTCATGGACTGGAAGGGCAGAGGCCAGGGCGATTTTGCTCATGAGATCCGTGCAGTGGCAGGGATGCAGCGCCTGGATTCCCTGGGCTGCCAGATACCCGGTCGTTTGCTCCATGCGGGATTGGGGGGGGGATTGCAAATGGAATCCCCCGATGATGTCGACGATTTTTCTGGTGTGGCAGATCTCTTTGGCATATTCTACGGTGTTGCAGATCCCCGCGTGGGCACACCCCGTGATGATGACCAATCCTTCAGCCCCGATATAGGCCAGGGAAGAATCATCCAAAAGATCGTCCGGGACCATTGCTCCGTCTTTTTCAGTCTCCCCGAGTCGGGACTCTTCAAAGGAGAATATCCGAGGGATTTCTCCCAGAAAGACCAGCTTGTCGGTGATCCACAAGGGTTCACGGGTCAACCGGGTGTCCATGTGCCGTCTGAGTTTTTCCAGGCAGATCATGGAACCGATTTCCGGAAGCCCCATGACCGTTTTGCTGGCAAAGACCTCCGTATGGCCGACCAGGGTGGGACGGTGGACGTGGCGGCCTTCGATCATGGTTTCGGTCATGGTTCGGACCAGCGGGTCCAGTCCCCATGTGTGGTCCAGATGGCCGTGAGAAAGAACGATCCAATCCAGGTTCATCAGATCGATACCCAGCTTGGTCGCATTGGTCATGAAGGCGTCGCTGTACCCGAGATCGAAGAGCACTCTGCTGCCCTCGTCTTCAATGAGCAGGGAAATCCCGGGCTCACCCAGGAGATAGCGGTCGATGAGGGTATTGTTATCCACAAGTACGGTCAGTTGCATGGCGGTTCCTTGTTGCTTGGAAGAAGGATGTGCGTCAGGGAAAAATGCTCATTCCGGTAATCTTGTTGATGAGAAGTCCCGAGGGGGTGTCCAGCTCGCTCAGTTCCGCTCCGGGGTACAGGGAGGTGATCACTGTTTTGCCGATAACGTGCCGTCCTTCTTTGCCTGTCAGGGATTTGGTTTTGAGTCCCCACGTATTGTGCATGATGACGGGTTTGCCCTGATAGGTACCCAGATACAGGGCGACGTGCCCAGGCATCCAGACAATCGTCCTCATGGGAATGCCTTGATCGAGGATGGCTTGCTCCTTGTTCCCGGGGGACAATCCGGCAAGGTTGAACCGTTTGCCCTGTTCTGCCTGCCGGGAGGAATTTCTGGTCAGCCAGATGCCGAAAGGGGTCATGAAATCCCGTGTCATGGCCGAGCAATCCCGGTTGGCGTACATGTTTCCCCATCCGTAAGCCTGGCCCATGAATCCCTCGGCCACAAATGTTCTATTGGCAGGGGTCATGGGAAGGGGGAAGGGGGCCATGTCCAGCCCTTGCATGTCGACCGTGACCAGGACGGCCCGCCGGGATTGGTCCGCAACCGGGAGGAGCAGGTGCGGATCGTCCGGGTTGCCGGTCTCCACAGGGTAGATACCACCGATATGGGTCTGGAATCTGAAGACGCCTTCGGTATCCACGAGGGACAGATCGTCCCGCAGGGGGACCGCGAAATGGTCGGATTCAAACCTGGCCATGAAGGTTTCGTCCACCCTGGCCAGGTCGTTGATCGGAACCCAGCCGTACACGAACCCCGCTTCGACAAGGGCCCATGCCTTGTCTTTTGATATGTGGCAGATATGCACCGGTGTTCCGGCCCACATGATGGAATACTGCATGTAGTCGAAGGGATAGCCTTCGCCGGGTCGGTCAAAGGGATAGAATCCGGGATGGTTGGTCGGCAGGGCTCGGACATTGCTGTCCCTGACGGTTACGGCCCGCTGGTCCATGTTGGGAAAACCGTTCAGTCCGCATTTTGTGACGAGTTCTTCCAGCCGTCCTGCTGGCCAGGGCTGCAGGTTTTCGCCGACCAGGTTCTTGCCCGCAAAGCCGGTGGTGGACCACAGGAGTTTGTCGGCCGGATAGAGCGTGGCTGCGTGCAGATGCCAGGGCGCGAAGAGATGGTCCAGATAGTTGTGGCTGGGCTGTCCACTGTCGACGATAGGGGGGTGGTCCGGGGCGGATATCCCCATGTTCGATGTGATCTCCGCAACGTGCTGGGGGATGGTTTGCAGGTCCCGTATCATTCCGGGGGAGGGAGGGGGGGAGCATGCCGAACAGAACAGGACGAGAAGGCAAAGAGCCGCCAGGGCTGGGGGGGTCGGGATACATCGGAGCTTGTGGCGCATGGCGATGGAGAACTCCCAAACGGATTGTTGGATAAGGCGATTGACTCCGCCTTGAAATGTTTTTACAAATATCCTTTCTTGTAATCCAATAATGCACAAAAGGGAAGGTAATGGGTATGGATGCTAGCTTGCAGGAAATGATCAAAATGTTGACGGTCAAGGAAGTTCTGTTTGCGGACGAAAAACGGGCGGCCATTGATTTCGGTCATTGCGTGTGTGTGTTTGAAAACCATGGGGGAAAATGGCATACAGTGGGGACCTCTGAAAACGGCGAAAGCGGTCTTTTTTACGAGGACGCCCAAAAAGTCTTTGCCGACCGGGCCGAGGTTGCCCAGCGGTTGTAGATTTTTTTATTTTTATAAAAAAACGGAAAGGCGGGACATTTGTCCCGCCTTTCCGTTTTTTTTTTGATATATGCATTGCACTTGCGTTACAAAAGGGCTACGGGGCTGAGAGTTATTGAACCCTTTGTCGTACAACCACGTAAATATCCTTCAGTATTTTTTACACGTATTGCAACGAGGTGGCTATGAGAATCCAAAACACGCGGACCTGGTTTTTGTTGGCTTGCACAGGGTTTGTATCCATCCTTGTCCTTGGTCTGGTCATGCTCGCTTCCGTCAAGATCCACGCGCTCGGTTCGGAATATTCCCAGGCGGTGGTGGAACGATCAATGGAGACCTTGTCGGTGGAAGAGACCGCGGTCCGTACTCAAAAGGCGGGGCTGGCCCTGTTTTTTTTAGGGGGACTCTCTGCGGTTGTCATCCTTCTCCTTCTCTACATGCTATACTCCCGTCTCGTTTCCCGGCCTCTGGATGCGATTGTTGGGTTTGCCCGGCGGATAGCATCCGGAAATTTCGAGACTGAATTGGAGGGAAATTTCAAAAACGAGTTCAAGGTGCTGGCTGGAGATATTACAGCGATGACCGACAATCTCAAGGAACGGTTGGGATTTGCCAAGAGCGTCCTGGAGGGGTTGACCGTTCCGGCACTCGTTGTCGGGACGGATCGGACCATTCAGTTTGTCAACGACCAGCTTCTCGCCATTTTTCACAAAGAGGGAGATGGTTCCGACTATTCGGGTCAGGAATTGGCTGCGTTCCTGCCTGATGGTCAGGAAGCAGGGGCGAAGCTTAAAACTGTTTTGGAGAGCGGGGAGCCGTTGACTTCTCGCCTCCGTCTGAAGACGGATCAGGGTACGACCGTCCATCTCCAGTTTTCGGGTAGCCCGTTGCGGGATCTTGACGGGGAACTCATCGGGGTCTTGGGAACCTGGTTCGATGTGACCAAGATTACCGAACAGGGACAATTTATCACGGAACAGAACAAGCGCATGCAGATAAGCGCGGAAGAGGCTGCGGAGATCGCCGATCATCTGGCCACGGCTGCCGAGGAACTCACCGCCCAGGGCAACCAGATCAGCAGTGGCGCCCAGACCCAGGGGCAACGGATCAGCGAGATGGTCACCGCATTGGAAGAGATGAACGCCACGGTCATCGAGGTGGCCAAGAATGCCTCCGGGGCCGCCGAGGTAGCGGACACGGCCAAAAAGGAAACCCTGGATGGCGCGGGCGAGGTGGACAAGGTGGTTGTTTCCACGGCCAAGGTACAGAAGTCTGTTCTGGCCCTCAATCGTTCCCTCAAGGTGCTGGGCGAAAATGCCGGTGATATCCGGAGCGTGATCGAATTCATCAACGATATCGCGGACCAGACCAATCTGCTGGCCTTGAACGCGGCCATCGAGGCAGCACGTGCCGGTGATGCTGGGCGTGGATTCGCCGTGGTTGCCGACGAGGTGCGCAAACTGGCCGAAAAGACCATGGAAGCGGTCAAGAAGGTCGGACCCATCATCGGGACGATTCTGAGCGGAGTTGATGATAATCTGGAATCCTCCGCAGATGTGGTCGAAAAAATCAAGGCCGATGTGCAGCGGGCCAGAGAGGCTAGAAACAAGATCCGGAGCATTGTCGGGTTCATCGAGGAGAGTGCGGCCCAGGTTCAGAGCATTGCCACAGCTGCTGAAGAACAGTCGGCCGCCTCCGAAGAAATCGCCCAGTCGGCCGAAGAAGTGAACGTTATCGCCACGGAAACCTCCAGCGCCATGGATGAATCGTCCGAAGCAACTGCCGAACTGGCCCAGTATGCCAACGAGTTGAACGGGATCATCCAGACCATGCAGCAATGACCGGGGCGGCAGGAAGGGGTATGGTCAATTAAAGGAGACCGCTTTTGTATCCATGGAAAAACGCCATCAGACGCGATGTCTGATGGCGTTTTTCCGTGCAATCGTATCTGCAGATTAGCAGAGCACGGAAGGTCTCATATCTTTTCCCGCGTGGTATGAAAGACAATATCCGGCCATTGTTCGATGGTATAGTCCAGTCGCCATTTGCTCGGTGCAAGATAGGTCAGGGCACCTTCGGCATCCAGGGCCATGCTGGATTGGAAATCCCGGGTGAACCGGTCCAGTGTTTTTTGCTGATCGCTGGTCACCCAGCGGGCGGTTTCCGTCTGGACCGGCTCGTAGATGGCCTCGACCCCATACTCGTCCCGCAGGCGGGCGATGATCACGTCGAATTGGAGCACCCCAACCGCTCCGAGGATGTAGTCGTTGCTGACCATGGGCCTAAAGAGCTGCACCGCTCCTTCCTCGGAGAGCTGGGTCAATCCCTTGTTCAACTGTTTGGATTTGAGGGGATTTTTCAAAATGACCCTGCGGAAGTGTTCGGGCGCGAAATTGGGGATGCCCGTGAATTTGAGGGACTCCTTGTCCGTGAACGTGTCCCCGATACGGATGGTTCCGTGGTTGTGCACTCCGATAATGTCCCCCGGCCAGGCCACTTCCACCCCTGTCCGGTCCTGGGCCATAAAGATGGTTGCGTTGGAGATCTGAATCTCCTTGCCCAGCCGGTGATGGCGGACCTTCATCCCACGGGTGAACGTGCCCGAACAGATCCGTACAAAGGCGAGACGGTCCCGGTGGGCCGGGTCCATGTTTGCCTGGATCTTGAAGGCCACGGCTGAAAAATCCTCTTCGTAGGGGGAAACCTCCCGGGTGGTCGTTTGACGCGGCCTGGGGGGGGGAGCGAGTTCCACAAAGGTATCCAAGAGTTCCTGGACACCGAAGTTGTTGATGGCACTGCCAAAGAAGACCGGAGTCTGGAGTCCCTTGAGATAGCGTTCCCGGTCAAAGGGATAGCCGGCCCCCTCGATGAGTTCGAGATTCATGCGCAGTTCGTCGGCACGGTGGCCCAGGATTTCGTCCAGTTTGGGATCGTTCAGATCGTTGATGACGATGCCTTCCTGGATTTTTCCGCCGTGGGTGGCGGAGAACAGGTGGAGCTGCTTTTTGTGGATGTTGTAGGTCCCCTGGAACTGTTTCCCCATGCCGATGGGCCAGGAAAGGGGGACGCATTCGATGTGCAGGGTTTTTTCGATGTCCTCGAGGATGTCCAGGGGGTCCAACCCGTCCCGATCGAGTTTGTTCACAAAGGTCATGATCGGGGTGTCGCGCATGCGGCAGACGTCCATGAGTTTGCGCGTCTGGACCTCGACACCCTTGGCGCTGTCAATGACCATGAGGGCCGAGTCCACGGCGGTGAGCACCCTATAGGTGTCTTCGGAAAAGTCCTGATGGCCGGGAGTGTCCAGGAGGTTGATCTCATGGTCCTGGTAATTGAATTTCATGACCGAGGTGGTCACGGAGATGCCGCGTTCCTGTTCCATGGCCATCCAATCGGAGGTGGCGTACCGGTTGGCCTTGCGGGATTTGATGGTTCCGGCCATCTGGATCGCCCCCCCGTAGAGCAGGAGTTTTTCGGTCAGGGTGGTCTTGCCGGCGTCAGGATGGCTGATGATCCCGAAGGTCCGGCGTCTGTCCACCTCTTTGGTGAGTTGTTTGATGGAAATATCTGGTGCCATGTGGGGTACCTCGAAAATAAAAAGGGGTTGCCCTGCCGGATGGCGGGAAAGATGGAAAGGGTGTGGTCGGGGGATGGTTGCGCGGGACGTCAACGTACGCCTGAATTCCACAAATTGAGAGATAATCGGGGAAAGGTCAAGGGGAAAGAAGTGCGCAGTTCGCAGTTCGCAGGGCGCAGGGGGGGGGGTGGATAGTGGGGGGACAGGGACTCGGGCGATTTATGAATCGCCCGTTTTTGCAGGCCCCCGGGAGGGGCTGCAAAAACAATCTTTCGGCATCCTGTATTGCACCGGGTGTTTTGACGACCGAGATTACACCAGAACGAATGAGAAAGACGTTGTTTTCAGGAGGCCCAGACGATTCCCGTCATATGTGCGACTTGCTGTTTTTCTGCACCTCCCGGGGCGCAGAAAAACGGGTAATTCATGAATGCCCCCTACAACTCCACTCGCTGTGCAGGGGACAATGAAACTCAATATCTCGCAATGGTTTGGGTTGGAGGGGTTACATGAAAAAGGAAACCATCTCTTCCCGAAGGTCGCGTAACCGGGCAACGGGATCCTGACCTCGAAAGGCGGCCGGGGTGACTTCCACGGTCAGATTGTTCGTGTAGCCGTCCCGTGCGATCAGGGCCAGGAATTCGAACAGGGGAAGATCACCGGTACCGGGCCAGAGGTGTTCCTTGATGCCGGATGCGTCCGAGAAGTGGATGTTGCTGACCAGGCAGCGGGGGATGCGCTCCCAGGCTTGCAGAATATCGTAGCCGCTCACTCCGAGATGGCAGGTGTCCAGGGTCATGTGTGTCCGCTTCTTGGCACACAGGGTGGCCAGTCCCGTGAGCGGGTCCCTGGCAAAGGGGGATTGCTGGCTCCATGGAAGGTTTTCAATGCCCAGACGCAGCTTGGGGCCGGCTTCCATGTCCACGGGCAAGTCATAGGAAGACCGGAACCACCAGAACAAAGAGAGCTCACCCTGCCTGAAATGGGGCGGATGCAGGGTGATATGACGGCCATGTTCCAGATGATTTCCGAGAGCGATGGTCTTCTTCCATGCGTGCAGATGTCCTCCCCACAGTGCCCACTTTCTGAACGGGGCGTGCAGGGAGATGATTTTACAGTCCCCGGTCTGGCCCCGGAGCTTTTCTGCAACGAGCATGTCCGGGTGTGAAAGGATGAGCTCCAGCCCGTCGAACCCGGCATCCGTGCAGATCCGGGCGATCTCTTTTAGGGGGCGGTCGAAGAGACAGCCGGAGGAGAGGAGAAATGTCGGTCGGTCGGGGTGGGGCATGGTTGCCTCCGATTGGATGCCCTCGGTAGGGGCACGGCGCGCCGTGCCCCTATGTTCGGATTATTGTTCCGGGCCGTGGAGGACGGTCATGACTTCATCCACATCATGGGGGATGGCCGACGCCCCCTTTGATCCGAGCTCCATGCGTGAGAAACCGTAGATGGCGGCAAAGGAGAGGAGCATGACGAATCCGCCGGGATTCTGGAACCGGAGCATTTCCGGCATCCAGGATTTGCCGAGGATCATGACGAAGGAGCCGACAATGCCCGTGGCCAGACCGGCGATGGCACCGTTCTTGGTCATCCGTGGCCACCAGATGCCCATGACCAGGACCGGGAAGAAGGTGGAAGCGGCAATGGCAAAGGCCAGTCCCACAAGGACGGCGATCTGCATGGATTCCGCGGCAAATCCCAGGGGAATGCCCAGGAGTCCCACGCCCAGTGATGCGATGCGGGCGGTCTTGACCCTGGTCCGTTCCGGCAGGTTCGGGTTGATCAGATTGACCACGAGATCATGGCCGATGGCCCCGGCGCAGGTGATGATCAACCCGGCAACCGTGGACAGAATGGCGGCAAAGGCCCCGGCAACGACCAACCCCATGAGGATCTGTCCGCCGAAATATGATCCTGCCACGGGGACGGCCAAATTTTTGCCGTTTTCAGCCAGCCAGGTTGCCAGATGGGAGGGCATGCCGAGTTCGCCGGACCGCAGAAAGACATACCGGACAACATGGCCCACGTATGGGGAGAGGATATAGAAACAGCCGATGAGCAGCAGGACATAGATGACGGTCTTCCGGGCCGCCTTGCCGTCGGGCGCTGTGTAGAACCGGACCAGGATGTGCGGCAGCCCTGCCGTGCCGAACATGAGCGCCAGGAGCAGGGACATGGTGTCCTTGATGTTCGTCAGCCAGTATCCCGGAGCCATGTAGGCACTTCCGTCAAAGATCTTTCCGGACACGGGTTCCGGTCCGTTGAAACTCTGCAGAAATCCGGTGATCTCGGTATACGTGAATCCCTTGAGCATGAACGGGATGAACGCGAGCAGGAACATGGACCCGAACATGATCCAGAACTGGACGAGCTGGTTGATGGTCGTACCCTTCATGCCGCCCACGGTCACATAGACGGTGATGATCAGGGAGATGACCACGATGGCGGTCTTGTAATCCAGTCCCAGAAGCAATCCCATGACCTTGCCCGCGCCGAGCATCTGCGGGGCCATGTAGAACATGGATACAAACAGCACGCCGACAATGCCCCAGATCCGGGCGTGGCGTGAGTGGAAGCGTTCGGACACGAAGTCCGGAACCGTATATTTACCGAATTTGCGCAGGGGGGAGGCCAGAAACAGGAGCAGGGCGATGTACCCGACAAAGAACCCGAATGCGTAGATGATGCCGTCGAACCCCTTGAGAAAGGCGATCCCGGCAACCCCGAGAAACGAGGCCGCGCTCAGATAATCACTGGAAATGGCCGAGGCGTTGATGAAGGAATTGACCTTGCGGCCGGCCAGATAATAGTCGGCCGCGGTTTTCTGGACCCTGAAGAGCCAGGTGGTGACAACGGTGAAGGTGAGCATGGCCCCGATGAGGATCAGGGCGGTGGTGGGAACCTGGTAAACTGTATCCATGGGGCTACTCCCGCGAGTGTTTGGTTTGGAGGGTGTCTTCCATGGCATTGGCCGCTCTGGTGTAGATGATGAAAATGATCCAGGTTACCGGATAGATGACCAGTCCTACGAGTACGTAATGCAGGGGCATGCCGAAAAGGGATTGCGTGGAGATCCAGTCCCTTCCGATGTATACAAGAAGGTACAGGCCGATAATGGATGCGAAGTAGGGAATGCCGAATGCCAGGGCAAAGGCGAGTTGTTTCTTCCGCAGTGCGTTTACGTCCATGGTGTGCCTCCAGGGAAATGGTTGGTGGTGTCCATCCTGTTGTACACGATCCCGGTTGCGGGGCCACTCCTTTTAGGTGAACGGTCGGCCCCTGGATCCGATTGTTGTGACGGACCTTCCATGTTCCGGCCTCAACCGATCGAACCCGGGGATGGGCCGTTCGTTGTCATGGTCTGGTCAGGTCCCCGTGGGGTGTGATAGAGGGATGGGAACGACGATTTTAGGGGTTCGATCGGGGTGAACGGAGGCAGAGAGGCTCTCAACTACGCATATCCACCAGGAAAGGGCGATGAGCGAAAGACCATGGTACGGCGATGCGGCCGCAAGGGGCAAAACGATGCTGCGTCTGGTCGAGCGGGGTGATCTTGAAGGGATACGGTCCGGGCGGATCGCATTGGTCCGGGATGGGTTGGCGAACATGGGTGATGCAGCAGGCGTCTCCCGAGACGTCTCGTTATTTAATAAGGACCTTGTGGGGGCGATCATCGCCACCCATACCCGGGACCATGCATGGCTCGGGGGGTGCACCTGGCTGGAATTCGGGTCCGGGGGACGGCAGGAGCAGGTTCTGTCTTCGGACCAGGACAACGGGCTCATCTATCCGGTCCATCCGGACGGTCATGATCTGGATGAGGTGACCCAGGACATGGTCATGACCCTGGATGGGGCAGGAATGCGGTTGTGTCCGGGCGGCGTCATGGCCACATCGGAGAATTGGCGGGGTACGGGTGAGGAATGGAGCGAACGTTTGCGCGGATGGCTGGCCAATCCCGTGGAAAAGGGACCGTGGCAATACGGACTCATTCTCGATTTCAGACCGCTTGCCGGACCCAAAGGTGCTGCCCTTTGTCTGCGGGAGGAGTTATGGGAGTATGTCCGGACCCGCCCGCTCGTCCTGCGGCTTTTGGCCGCTGAATTGGAAGGGTACCGGATCCCCTTGACCATGTGGGGCAATTTCGTGCTCATCAAGAAGGGGCCCTTCCAGGGGGGGCTGGATATCAAGAAATCCGGACTGGTCCGTATGGCAACGGCCGCTCGCATTCTGGCCCTGAAATACGGTCTGACCATGCACCATACCCTGGACCGGGTCCATGAACTGGCGAGACAGGGACATATCGGGGAAAGGCTTGCCAAGCGGATGGCCCGTTTCTGGTCATGGACGCAGGGCAAACGATTGTCCATCGGGCTCGAGGAACTGGGGGCGGGGAGAACGCCGCATAACGTCATCTATCCCTATCGGTTGGACCGGGGGGAGATGCTCCTTCTCAAGGACGGATTGCACGCGGTGGAGAAGTTGAGCCGGCTGGTTCTGGAAGGGGCGGGGTTTTAGGGTGAAGGAGGCGGCCTGTGCCCTGCGTCCTGTGCGCTTTCCCCCTTTTTCGCCTTGTTGACGATCCATTCAATCTGCCGACAAATCCCCATGAGCAGATTGAATTCGTGGCGTTTCATTATGAACCGCTGCAGAAAGCGGCGCATGGGGAGCATAAAATACTCCGGATTGTCATCGTGCAGGAAGTCGATATCCATGAGTGAGGTCTTGATCCGTTCGATCAGGACCTCTTGTTCCCTGTGGGTAATGGAACGGATGGGAGCCTGGTCGTTCGTTGCGGGGGGGGGCGAGGATTGTTTGAAAATCTCGTAGAGGATGATCAGGGCTGCCTGGGCCAGGTTCAGGGAGGTCATGTCCCGGTGGGTCGGGATGCAGACGAGTTGGCCGCAGATTTCGATTTCCCGATTGTCCAGCCCGCTATCTTCCGGGCCGAAGACTACGGCCACGTTTTCGCCGCTTGCAAGCTGCCCGGCAATGGCCGTGCCCGCCTTTTCCGGAGTGGTGAGGGACTTGCGCCATCCCCCGGTGCGGGCCGTGGTCCCGTAGACAACGGAAAACGGGGCCAAGGCCTCGGCCAGATCGTCGACAATGGTGACCCCGTCCAGGAGCTGTCCACTGTGCGGGGTTGCCAGACGTTTGGCCCGGTCTACGTCCCAGTTGCGGGGGCTGACCAGGATGATCCGACGGCATCCCATGTTCATGCATGCCCGGGCGACAGAACCCACGTTCTCGGGGTATTTGGGGCGGACCAGGACGACGGCGGTGTTCATTTCATTCATGATTTTGGATAGATAGAGGATATAAGATGAAAGATATAGGATAAGGACAGGGGAGACGGGAGACAGGAGACGGGAGACGGGATAAAAAATAGTGGATTTTGACGGTATCCTGTCGCCTGCAGCCTCTACCCCTTTTTTATTTTAACGTAATCTTGATCGTTGCCCCCGGCACATAGCCTTTGAGTGTTGCCAGCTGGGCCTTGAGGGATCCTTCGATCATGTCTTCCACAAAGGATTTCATGGGCAGGGGATGGCCGTTTATAGTGATTTTCATGCCTGTATGGAAGGCCTTGCACTCGGCCGGGACGGCCTCTCCCCGGACGATTTCCCGGGCCAGGGTCAGGCAATCCGGGCGGCCACAGGTCTTGCAGTCCAGGCCGGCCAGGATGAATCCACGGGCCAGAACCACCTTGGCCAGGTGTTCCATGGAGGTGAAGGATGTCAACCCCTCGGCCCGCACATCCCCCCAGGTTCCAAGGGCCAACCCTTTGTCCAGGGCTGCGGCCTCCTCGGGTGATTTAAGGACCAGCACACGGGGCAACCAGGTCAGGGATTTGCCCCCCTCCACCAAAACAATATCCGCCTTGATCAGGGGGAGCAGGTCTGGGAGGTAACTTTTTTTCGGCCAGAACATGGCGGTCTCGTCGGGACCGATGCCGGTGACCTGTTCGCAGACCTGTCCCAGGGCATGGGTGTCGGTTGCGGGTTTATCGAATCCCTCGTGGGAAAATTTGACCCCGGCAACGGTGTGGCCCATTTGGGTGAGTTGTTTTGCCAGGCCGGTGGTCAGGGTGGTCTTGCCGGCATTCTTGTAACCGATGACGCTTATGGCGATGGGCATGGGTCGGTTCCTTGTTGTAATTGGGGGCGGAATGGGGACCAAAGCCAGACTCCGGGATCGGAGGTCTTTGTCATCCACGGGATTGGTCCGGGACCTCCGTGGATTTGGCGCTGTGTTGACGTTTGTCCCGCGTTTGTGGCGCTCTAGATCCCGGCCCTTCGCCGTGGATGACGATGACGGCCGGGGTGCGGTCATGGCGGGAAGACACGGTCATAAAAAACGGGACCCTCATCCCGGCAAAACGTGGACCTTGTGGGCGTGGAAGCCGATGTCGATAGTCTGGCCCGGCCTGATTTTTTGGTCCAGAACGAAATGCTTGTCCCAGACCGCTTGCAGTCTGAGCCCGGCCACATCGATCCAGACGTCGAAATAGAACCCCTGGTGGGCGATGTTGGTGACGGTCCCGGAAAAGGTGTTCTCGAATCCGTTGTGGCCTACGCGCAGGGGGCAGATGTCCTCTGGACGGATGGCCAGGAAACGGGCGTTGGTGTCGCTATTGGGGGGCAGGGTCACGGTTGGGCCCAGGGTCCGGGCCCGGTTGGTCGTTATCGTTGCCTCCAGAATGTTGCGTATGCCCACGAATCCGGCGGTGAACCGTGAATTGGGCCGATCGAATACCTGCCCGACGTCTCCCTGCTGGACGATGCGTCCTTCTTTCAGGATGGCAACCTTGTTGGCCAGATAGAAGACGTCGGAAAAACTGTGCGAGACCATGATCATGGTCGTTCCCAGCTCCTGATGGATGGAGCGTAGCAGATCCTTGATCTCTTCGCGCAGGACCGGGTCCAGGGCTGACAGGGGTTCGTCCAGGAGCAGGGCCGCGGGTTCAAGAATGAGGGACCTGGCCAGGGCGACACGCTGCTTTTCTCCCCCGCTCAGGGAGGTCGGTTTGCGGTGAAGAATGTGGGCTATCCCCAGTTTTTCGACCAGGAATTCCAGGTGGTCATCGATGCTGTTCTGGGGAAGGTCATGAAAGGACGTCCCGTAGAGGATGTTCTTGCGTACGCTCAAGTGGGGGAAAAGGGCAAAATCCTGGTAGACGATGCCAAGGCCCCTTTTTTCAGGTGGCAGGTTCGTGATATCCGTGCCGCTGAGCCGAATGGTCCCCTGGTCGGCCGGGAGCATGCCCAGCATGGTCTCCAGGACGAGGGACTTGCCCGCCCCGGTCGGACCGATCAGGGCGAAGAAATCCCCCTGGCCGATGACCAGATCGATCGCTTCCAGGGAAAAACCGGGCAGGGCCAGGTGCAGATTGGAAATTTCGATCATCCCATCTCCGGTTTTGGCCTGGAAACAAGGCGCATGGCCACAAAAAGGAGCAGGGACACGCCGATGAGCCATACGGAAACCGGTTGGGAGTACCTGAGCCCGTAGGCGGTGAACCGCTCGTAGATAAGGACCGGCGCGGTCATGGGATGGTAGGCCACGATGACCACGGCCCCGAATTCGCTGATGGCCCGGGCCGTGCACATAATCATCCCCAGGACCATGCTCCGCCAGGCCAGGGGAAAGGTGATCCGAAAGAATGTCGCCCCCATGGAGGCCCCCAGGCTGCGGGAGACGTTCTCCAGCCGTGTGGGAATGGCCTCGAATCCGGCCTTCACCGTGTTGATGTAAAAGGGCATGCCCACAAAGGTCAAGACCACGATGATCCCGGTCAGGGTGCCCATGACCCCGATACCCATGTCGGCCAGAAACCGTCCCAGGGGATGGTTCCGTCCCGCCAGGCTGAGGATGGCGATGCCGATGACAGGGTGGGGGATCATGATGGGCAGGTCGACGATGGCCTCTACCAGGCTTTTGCCCGGAAAATCCCGTCTTGCCATGAGATAGGCCAGGGGCGTGCCGAAAACAAAGCAGATCAGGGCCGCTGCCAAAGACGTGCTCAGACTGCGGCCAATGGCCGTAAGGACCACCGGGTCGTTCAAGCTCTCCCATAGGGCGTCCCCGGTGGGAGCCAGGACCATCTTGGACAGGGGGAGGACAATGAGCGCGATGAGCGGCAGGCTGAAAAGGATCAGCAGCCAGGAAAAGGAGTTTACTTTGATGGTCATGGGCACCGATGTATATGGTTCGGGGCGTACCGTAGGGGCGGACCTCGTACGGGGTCCGCCCCTACACGTGATGGGTCCTCATGTGCGGGGGGGGCAGATACGGGACCGCCGTTCTAATTCTTGACCCCCACCAGGGGCTTCAAGGCTGCGGGCAGCTTGTCGTACCCGGCCTGGTCGGCGATGCGGCAGGGAATGAACGGGGGCTGGCCCATCTCCTTGAGGACCTTGAGGCCGCCATCGGGGTCGAGCATGTACTGCAGGAAGGCGATGGTCGCTTCCTTGTTCGTGCTCTCCTCGATCATGGTGATCCCGTAGGTGCAGGATTTGCCCTTCTTGACCTTCCAGGTGCCGGGCTTCTTGCCGGTCACCTTGACCTCGGCCATCTTGTAGAAACTGTCGTATTTGTAGTTGCCCAGGTTGATGTGGTCGTTCAGGGTGACGTACTTGAGCCCGTGCTGCACGGCAACGGACAGGTATTCCCATGCGTAGTCCATGTTCCCGGTCTTGAGCAGGTTGACCAGTTCCACGGATTTGGGCCGGACATTTTTCATGGGCCGGTTGTCCAGGAGTTTTTCGTACAACCCCTTGATGCCGTAGAATTTCTCAGCCAGCTGGAGGACCATCAGGCTCCTATACCCGCAGGGGTCCAGGTTGGGATCGGAATGTCCCCAGACGACGCCCTGCTTCTGGAGGATTTCGTACCAGTTGTCCGCACTGATTTCTTTGGCGTAGCGGCTTCTGTCCGTATAGCAGAGCACCAGCTGGTTGGTGGCGAAGCGGACGTTCCAGGCGGCATTGTTCGGGATGAGGTTGTTGTCGATAACCTTGTAATCGGCCGAGGCCATGATGTCGGCATATTTTCCCACTTCCGAGATGAGCCGGGCCATTTTGGTCGACCCGCCACCTTCGCGGAGGATGTCCACTCCGGGATATTTGGCTTCAAAATCCTTTTCGATCTTGGCCAGGGGTACGGTCAGGCTCCCTGCATGGAAGATGACGACCTTGCCCGACGGAGCGGACAGGGCTGGGGATGCGGACAAAACGATGCCCAGGACAAGGGCCAGGGTGGATACCAATGTTTTCATGCGGGTTCTCCTTGTTTTGAAGATGGTATGTGTGCGGTTATGGCTCTATTGACAGTGACGGGATGCCCGACAGGGCCGTTTATCATGGATTCCATACGGCCCGTCCCGGTTGGTCCTAGAAGGCCGGGTGTATGGATGGATTGCGTATATTATCAATCGTACAAGGTGGTTAATAAATCCAAGGGACGCAGGACAGCGGGGACTCCGTCCCGATCCATGGGAGAAATATGGATTAGGTAAAAACTGACACAACTTACAATAATGGATTGTTGATGTCTATAGGATGGGCTGCGCTGTATAGGGGGGGGGCGCATTGCCAAAAGCATGGGGGGGGGGAAGAGGTCTGAGCAACCCATTCCAATATGTCGGATTGTCCCGCGAACGTTCTCGCGTGTGCTCAACCCGGGCGGTATTGTCGGGGTGGATCTCCGGATAATGCACCTGGATAGGTACTCTTCCAGAGTGGTTGGGTGTCGCGTGGGATGGTGAGATAAAGCGGTGGGAAGGGGCAAGACTCAGGCCCCGGCCTGACGGAGTCGGTTCATCAGGGTCCGGTCGAGCTGAAGCCAGGAGTCAAAGAAATAGATGTACCCGCACATGGCCAGCCACACGAGATCGCGGAGCAGGGTGGTCACGGTCATGGGATCTTCCACCGCATGGAAGCATCCGCAGCTGATGGCGGTGCCCCGCCACAGATTGATCCCGATGGCCAGGGTGAACACGAGCATGAGGGAACCGATGATCATGATGGCGGCGCGGGCCCGGACCCCGGCGATGAGCAGAATGCCGCAGATAAGTTCCAGCCAGGGCATGACCACGGCCAACAGATTGACCGCCCAATAGGGCACGAGCATGTAATTGGCGATATTGGTCGCGAAATCGGCCGGATAGCTGATTTTGCTTAAGCTGGCATAGATGAAGATCCCTCCGATATACAGCCTGAGAATAAAGGCGATATACCGGTTGAAGGCCAGGGCGAGGAGTCGCTCGCACCAGGTCATGGGGAGACCGGGTATCCGCGGCGTTGCCATTCTTTGAATCCTCCGATGAAAATGTTGACCTGTTCATGGTCCCGGGAACCCAGCTTGTAGGCGATGTCCCGATCGTAATGACGGCTTACTGTCCGTCCGTACACGATAATCGGTCGCTCCAGGTCCGCGTTGCCCAGAAACATGGGGTACATGGCCTCGAAGAGCGCGGGAGAGAGATTGATGGCTCCGGGAATGTGGCCCTGGCGAAAGAATTCCTGGGGACGGGCGTCGATGAGCAGGGCCCTTCCGGTTTCCCCATTGGTGACCACCTCCTCCAGGCCGACCTCGGCCATTTGGGCCTGGGTCCATTCCTGGGGGATGATCGAAATGCCGCGGGGACTCTTGAGGTTGAACAGCAGCCCCAGCAGGGCGGCCACGATCAGGATGAGCACGAAATCAAGTCCCGTGGCCCGCTGAATACGATGGGATTCCCTGTCCAGGGTCTGCCTGATGCGTTCCCGGGTTTTTTCCATCACGTCGATGGTCTGATGGGCCCGGGTCAGTTCGTCGATGGTGGTTTGGAGTTCGAGGTTTCTGTGTTCGAGATTTTGGTTCAGCCGGGTGATGGTCTCAAAGGCAAGGACGTTTTTTATGTGGACCATGAAACTGGTCATCTGCGCATGAAAGGTTTCGGCATCATCACCGGTCTGGGTGGCGTCATGGTGGAAGCGCGAGAAGCCGATAAGCCCCATGGTTTTTTGGTCCAGGATGAACAGATGGGCCTGTTCGGGGCACGGGAACGGAAAGGCGAGTTGTCTGAAACAGGCCGTGTCCTTGATCTGTCCACAGGTCAGGGGTTCCAGGGTCTTGGTGGTCAGATTGGACAGGGCGCAGAACAGGAGGTTTTCAGCCTGGTCGCTCGTGAGATCGGTCCAGGAGAATCCCCGTTGGGTCTGGAGAACCGATCCGTCGTCCCGCTTGACCAGGACTATGAATCCCTGCCTGGCCCAACGGGTGCCGAGGACGTGCAGGAGGAACGAGCGCAGAATGGTTTGCGGATCATCCAGGAACCTGAGTTCCGTGTTCACCCCATTGAGGGACGAGAGTTTCAGGACTTCGCGGTCGAGCTCTTTTTCCTTGTTCTCCAAACGGGTCACGGTGGCTGAGAGCCGTTCGTTCTTTTGCGCGAGTTCGTTGTTCAGCTGCTGGACGTGGCTGGTGAGGATGGCCGATCCCAGTGAGGCTGTCAGGGTCGGGACCAGGGAGGTCAGGATGTATCGCTCGTCAGGGGTGAAGTCTTCATGGGTGATCTTTTCCCCAAAGGCCAGAAATCCCTGATACCGGTCGTCGATGGTCCAGGGGATGACCAGGATGACCTTGAAGGGAAAGAGCTCCGAGCCCAGGGTGGTTTTGTGGAGTCCGAAAAAGGGGACCGACGGGCTCTCGGGCTTGTCCTCCGAACTCAAGGTGTCGAGGTGATCCTGGAGGTGGATGAGGTTTTCCTGCAGCCTACTGATTTCCTGATCCGGGATGTTCCGTCCGACAATTTTGCCGGTGCGTCCTTGCCGGTCCACCAGGCCGATCACGCCCCGGGACACGCCCATGGGACCCATGGCCATGAGCAGGAATTTTTCCATGATCTTGGCTGGTTGGCGGAGACCTACCAGTTCCCGTGAGGTGTGGAAGAACGACGTGAGGTAGAAAAGCTGCCTGTCCACCCCGTCCTGTATGGGTTCGGCAGGGTGCGGAGCCTGGATCACATCGTGAGGATCATTGCCGTTTCGGGTCATGTCGGGCGTGTCAGGGGACCAGTTTTTTGATGGTCCGGTAAAAGGAGTCGATGTCCTCGATGACCCCCAGGTGGGTGTACAGCACGGTGCCATCGGGGCGCAGGAGCATGGTGAAGGGCGTCAGGGGCTCGGACAGTGCCTTGTGCACGGTGTAGTCAGGGTCCTGGAGGACCGGAAAGGGGTATTTCTGGGTCGTGACGAGCAGGTCCACCTCGGAACTGTTGCCCCCGGCGGCCACGGCGAGCATCTTGACGCGATTCTTGAGTTTGCCCCGCTGGATGCGGGCGTGCAGCTCTTTGAACAGCGGGAGCTGTCTGTAGCATTGGGGACAATAGACGCCGATGATTTCCAGAAGGATCAGATCCGCCCGAACATCGGCGGGGCCGAAGTCTTGGGATGCGTCGACGCCGAGATAGCGTATGTCGTCGGGATTGTCGGGACAGGCAAGGGAAATGGGCGGCAGACACGTTCCGGGCTCTGGGGGGGACTGGGCCGGTGTCGGTGCGGCCAGGCTCATGAGGACGGCCAGGCCAATGGTCACGATTCGTACGGTCGCCATGAACATGAAAAACTCCTGTGGATTATGCGCGTGCGGCTTCTTCGATGGTATCGTAGATGGTTACCAGATTGGTCATGCCCACAAGGGAAAAGACCTTGCGGAAATTTTCCGACAATCCCGAAATGCTCACGGGGATGGATTGCTTTTCGCTGTCAAGCAGCAATTGGGTCAGGATGGCGATGCCCGCACCGTTGATGGAGGCGTTTTCACTAAAGTGGAGAATGAGCTTGTCCCTCTTGAGCGCTGTGGCCTGTTTATAGGTTTCCAGCAGAAACGGTTCGGACTGGGAAGTGATGTTGCCCTGGAATACGATGGCTGCGTATGTTCCATGGTCCTCCAGAGTGATTTCGTCCTTTTTGGACCGATTGATGTCGACGCGTTCCTTGGCCCTCTGCAGGGCCTGTTCCAGTGCATGGCGCTGGATGGGCTTGTTCAGAAAGTCCGTGGCATCCAGATTCAGGGCCTCGATGGCCAGGTCCATGTCCCCATGACCGGTGATGACGATGACTTCGGTGGCAGGGTCGATTTTTTTGATACGGCGGAGCACTTCTATGCCGTCCATGCCCGGCATTTTGATGTCCGTCAAAACGATGGGCGGTCTTTTGGCCCTGAAGATCTCTATGCCTTCCTCCCCGTTTTCCGCGGTCAGCATGTCGTAGCCGTAGACGCTCAGAAAAAGGCCGAACATCTTGAGCGTGGGTCGTTCGTCATCGATGACGAGAATTGTTTTGTTCATGTATTCGTCTCCAACTCTTCGGCCACGGGAAAGGATATGGTGAAGTCGGTTCCCCGGCCGGGCGTGCTCTGGATCTGGATGTCACCGTTGTAATCCTTGATGATTCCGTAGGTGATGGCCAGGCCGAGCCCCATGCCCTGTCCTGTTGCCTTGGTGGTGAAGAAGGGTTCGAAAATACTGGTGATGACCTCATCTGGGATACCGATGCCGTTATCGCCGATCCGAACGACCACCCGATTCGTTTCCCGATCGGTGGTCACCGTGATCCTGCCGGAAAGATCCTCGCCTGTCTTCTGTTTCTTTTCAACGATGGCATCCCTGGCATTGGTTATAAGGTTGAAGAAGACCTGTTGTAAACGGTTGTCGTGGGCCACGATGAGCGGAAGATCCGTTCCCAGGTGCAGATCGAAATTGATTTTTTCCAGAAGAAACTGACGCCGGACAATGGAGAGGACGCCCTCGATGGGTTTATTGATGTCGATACGCTCCCGAAAGAGGGTTGATTTGCGACCGAATGCCCTGAGGTTGTTGATGATATCTGTGGCACGGTCCACTTGCCGGCTGATGTCCTGGGCGACCTGGTTGAACAGGTCCTTGGGAATATCCCGGTCGTCTTCCAGAGACATTTCCAAAAATTCACTGCCCATCTTGATGGCGTTCAGGGGTTGGTTCAACTCGTGGGCGATCCCTGCGGACATTTCGCCCAGGGTTTTCATTTTACTCGCCTGGATGAGCTGGGCGTCTTTTTCGATGATCTCGGTGATGTCCGTTGCCGAAACGATGATCGCCTGTTTGCCCTTGTAGCTGATGGGGCAGGCATGGGCGTTGACATAGAAGGGCGATTTGTCTTTCTTGTACTGGATCATCTTGGCAAATTGGACATAGTCGGAAGCCTGGTCGTTCTGTTCAAAGAGGTTGATGAACTCCTCGGTCTGTTCGGGACCCAGATCCAGAAACGAGGTGCCGATGAGTTCCTTCTTGCCGAAACCATAGATCTCTTCGGTCCTGCGGTTGGCGTCGAGAATGGAATAGGTGCCGCTTTCCAGGACAAAAATGGGGTCAGGGCCGCTGTCGAACAGCGAACGGTACTTGCCTTCGGATTCCTGGAGTCGCTTGCGGTACAGCCGAATGCTCCAGACCATGTTCATGAAGGAGTCGGCCAGCTGGAGAACCTCGTCCCCTTCACGTTTGTGGTAGAAGACACAATTTTTGCAATTGTGCAGGACTTCGTCGCAGTGGTCATGGTCGCCCAGTCTGGACTGTTCGTCGAAATGCCAGCAGGGAACATTGCTGTCCCGATAGGCGGGGCATTGCGAGGCGTCCCACCCCTCTTCCCGCTCTCCGATGTCCAGCTTGATGTCCGTGTCGAAATTGCCCTTGCTGATTTCGTCGGAGATGCTGGTCAGCTTGGTCAGGGGGCGGGTGATATTCTGGGCCAGTTTGTGGCTGATGAGAAAGATGATCACAATGACTGCGGAGATGAATCCTAGAAAGGTGATCCTGAGTTTGGAGACCAGGTTGTCCATGTGTTGTTTGCTGAGTCCTACATGGACCGTGCCGATCCGATAGATTCCCTCCTTGATGGGCACGGCGATGTCATACGTCGGGTGGCGGTCGAAATCCATGAGTACGACGTTATTGTCCTGGCCCGGACCAACCTGGTTGGCCCGGGCCATCTTGTCCGGAAAGGGCTTTGACAGCGTATGGCTGAGGACCTTGTTGTCCCGGTCGGTCACATAGATGTAATTGATCATGTGCTGACGTTCGAGCAGGGTGGCTTCGTCAAAGATCAGGGCCAGGAGTTTTGGGTAGTTCTTGTCCAGGACATAGCCGCCGCCCCGTTCGGCAATGCTGTGGGCAATGGCGATACCGCGGAGCTGGAGCTCCGAGGATAGGCTGGAGACCAGAATCCAGCGGGCAAGCAGCGCGATGGTCGCACTGATGATCAGGATGACGACCAGGATAGAGAAAAAGATCTTGTTCTTCAGACTCTTGTGAGAAAATTCCTTGATCTGGCGGGAGATGCGCATGGCAAGAGAGGGATGGGTCATGGTTGTTCTCCCGGGGGGTAGTCGAGCAGCTCGGGCCAGGTGTCAAAGAGTTCAAAGGTGCCGTTGACCAGTCTGGTGAAATAGACCCGCTCCATGCCCTGGTGGTCGGAGGGGCTGAAGTTGATGACCGTGTCACCGCCCAGATGGAAACCCTGCAGGGATTCGATGGCCGCGATGAATTTTTCTCTGGTCAGGTCGGGACCGGCTTTTTCAAGGGCCTCCACCAAGACCTTGGCGTTGATGTACCCCTCAAGGGCCACAAAATCCGGCTTGCTGTCCGGAAAATACCGGGCCATGAGTTCCGTGAATTCCGTGGCGTCCCCCAGCAGACGTTTGGTTGCCGGACCGGCCACGGGCGGGACCACTTGGGACATGATGATCCTTTCCCGGCTCTTGGGGCTGAAATGCCGGGCGAACTCCTCGGCGCCCACAAAGGATACCGTGTAGAAAATGGGATTGAAGTTCCGGGCCGAGGCCAGACGGATGAATTTGGCACAGGGATCATAGGTCCCGATCATGACCACGGCCTCGGCACCTGATGACGCGATGTGGTCGAGACCCTCCTCCACATCCATGGTCCCTCGGATGTAGGACCCCCTGGCGACCGGAGCCAGATCGAATTTTTTCAGGGCCAGTTCCGTCCCGGTCAGCCCGTCGAACCCATAGGCGTCGTATTGGTAGAAGACCCCGATTTTCGTGAGCCCCAGGTCCTTGACCATGTGCTGCACGGCCGCTTCGGTTTCCTGGTAGTAGGAGGCCCTGATGTTGACGATATATTTGTTGAAGGGCACGCGCAGGGCGTTGGCGCCGGTGAACATGCCGACCAGGGGAATCCGGGCGTCCTTGACCAGGGGGATGATTTTGACCGTGGTCGGGGTGCCCACATAGCAGAACAGACTGAAGACCTGGTCCTCGATGATCAGTTTTTGCGTGTTGGCCAAACATTTGGGAGGATCGTAACTGTCGTCGTACGTGATGATCCGGATCTGTCTGCCATGGACCCCGCCCTGCTCGTTGATGTGCTTGATGTACGCCTGGGAACCGACGCAGATCTGGCGCCCCAGATAGCTTGCGTGGCCGGTCCGGGGGAGCGAAGACCCAAGGACAACCTCGGTGTCCGTCACCCCGGGAGGGTGGTCGTCCGGATCGGTGGCGTGCTGGTTCGTATTGCAGCCGGCCAGGCCCATGGCTATGATGGTCAGGGCGACCCAGAGGGTCGGCAGGGATGGGCGGAATGTTCGCATAAGATTCTCCTTCCTCCTTTACGCTAAACCTTGTCCCGGCTCCATGATCCTGCCCGTGAGCGTGGTTTCGTAGCCGCCAAGGGTTTCGATCCGTTCTTGGGTGGCGTTCTCGCGGATCAGGGCCAGCAGGGTTCGGATCTTGGGATCATCGAAATGGGTTTTGGGAATGAGCAGGTCGTACCGCTCCCTGGCCAGGGGGACGAAGTCGAGGTGCAGGGCCTTGGCCGCGGCAAAGATGCCCAGTCCGCAGTCGGCCGCGCCCGTGAGGACGTTGGCGGCCAGGGCCATATGGGTGAACTCTTCACTGGCATAGCCCACGATGTCGGTCGGGGACTTGCCCGCCTGCTTGAGGGCGTGGTCGAAAAGAATGCGCGTCCCTGCTCCTCGCTGGCGGTTCACAAAACGGGCCTGCTTGGCGATGAGGTCTTCCATGCTCAAGATGCCCAGAGGGTTGCCCGGCGCGACGATGAATCCCTGATGCCGGATGGCCAGATTGACCACGACCAGGTCCATGTCTGGAAGATATTTGCGGATAAAGGGAAAATTGTAGTCCTCGGTTGCCGGGTCGAAGAGATGGGCACCCGCCACCATGGTCGATCCGGATTTGAGGGCCGTGAGCCCGCCCATGGAGCCCACATGGCTGGAAGCCAGATAGAGGGGGTCTTCCAACCCCATGAGCCCATTGGCCAGAAGGTCCACGGTATTGTCGTGGCTGCCGATGACCAGAAGGGTCCGGTCGAGTTCGTTCTCGGGCACGAGCAGCTTGGCCCTGACCGGTGCTCCCTGCTCGACGCCCTCGCTGGTGGCCGGAATGGAGGCCATGCCGTGGGCCTTGGTCAATGTGGTGATCATACCCGCTCCCCGGGCCAGGGGAATGGCCACGTTTTTCTCCCCGACCTTGCCGATGGCCAGCCGGACCCGCTCCTCAAGTCCTAGTTTGGACGGGACCTTGCGGGCCATTTCCACGGTGATCTCGGGAGGTTCCCAGACACGGGCCCGCGAGAGCCATGCCACGATGGTCCCCAATAACTCTTCGATACACACCACCGCGCTGACCGGATATCCCGGAGCTCCCACCACCAGCCGTCCCTGCACCGTGCCCAGGATGGACGGCTTGCCCGGCATGACCGCGATGCCGTGGACCAGCACCTCTCCTAACCCGTTGATCACCGATTTTGTATAATCCCTGCTCCCGGCCGAGGAACCCGCTCCCACGATGACCACGTGGGCCCCCTGTCCAATGGCCTGCTCGATGGCCTCCTTCAGGGCATCGGGATTGTCCGGGACCGGGGCAACGCTCTGGGAGGTACAATTCCAGGCCTTGGCGATGGACAAAAAGACCTGGGAGTTGCTTTCGATGACCTGGCCCGGCCCGGGGACGGGCCGCGAGGTGAAATCCAGGACTTCGTTACCTGTGGGGATGATGGTCATGCGTACGGGTTCCCACACCGCGACCTCCCAGATTCCCGCGCTGAGCAACGCCCCTATGTCATAGGGGGAAAGGGTGTGATTCTGGGGAAGGAGCAGTTCCGTGGCCACGATGTCCTCGCCGATACGCCGGACATGCTGCATGGGAAAGGCCCCTTTTTCGATGGCTACGCCCTCGTCCGTGTCTTCGAGAACATCCTCGATCATGATCACCGCATCCATGCCTTCGGGCAGGGGATTGCCCGTGTTCACGGGGATGAAATCCCTGCCTCTCTTGAGACGGAGGGGACTCCCTTCCCGGGCTGCAAAGGTGGAGTTCGCCTTGACCGCGATCCCGTCCATGGCTGCGGAGTGGAAGGTTGGTGAAGACGTTTTGGCGTATACGGGGCCGGCAAGAACCCGGCCGGCCGCTCTGTGGGAGGGAATGGTCTCTTGGCGGATCAGTCCGTCCCGGTCCAGGGCCGCTGTGACTCTGGCTATGGCCTCGGGAATGGTCATGAGGTCGAGGTAGATGTTTCGTTCCATGGAGAAATCCTCGGAGTGGGTAGGAATGCAGAATGGGATGAGTGGGCCGTCTTACGAGTGCGCAGGACTCCGTGCGCTGTTGTATCAAATCATCCAGACCATGATCTCGGATCCGGCGAGCAATCCTTCGCTCTGGGCCGGAATGCGCACGAGGCCGTCGCAATGGACCAGGGTCTTGAGCAGGCCGGATTTACCGGTTCTGGGGATAGCCTGGATGGTTCCTTCCGCATCGGCCGGTGTCAGCTCGACCCGGATATAGTCCTCCCGTCCCTGTTTGGAGGCCACGTTGGTGGCCAGGCGGGCAGGGATGCGCGGGCGGCGGGAGGTGTCCAGGGCATGCCTGTTGCCGCCCAGATGGTCGAGCAGGGGGCGGCCGAAGACGAGCATGATCACCTGGGCCGAGGTGACCTGTCCGGGCAGTCCCATGATGGGTTTGCCGCCCACGGTGGCCAGGATGGTCGGTTTGCCGGGGCTCACGGAGACCCCATGGGCCAGGATTTTCGAGTCGGGCAGGGAAAGGATGGCCTCGATGGTCAGATCCCGTGTGCCGACGGAGGACCCCCCGGAGATGAATAACGCGTCGTTCTCCGCCAGGCCTTGTTCAAGAATGGCCACGATGCTCTCGAGGTCGTCCTTGACCAGGCCGTACGGCCTGGGCTGGGCGCCCACGTTGTCCAGGAGGCAGGCCAGGGTGGAGGTGTTCACGTCCCTGACCTGGCCCGGCCTGGGGGTCTCGTGGACCCCGACGAGCTCATCGCCTGTGGAGATGATCCCTGCCCGGACCTGTTTGAAGGCGTGGATTTTTGTGATGCCCAGTGCGGCCAGCATCCCGATTTCCTGGGCACGCAGCCGTTTCCCTCTGAGGAGGACGGTCGATCCCTTGGCCACGTCCTCGCCCGCGAGCATGACATTGTCGCCCGGGGCCACGGTCTTGCGGATCTCGATGGTGCCCGCCCCGAGTTCCTGGGTGTGTTCGACCATGACCACGGCATCGCTCTCCGCGGGCAGGGTGCCTCCCGTGGTGATGCCCATGCATTCGCCGCGGGCAAGGGGCGCAGCGGCGAGTTCGTCGATCCTGAGGTCGAGACTCTTTTCGAGATAGGCGGGGTTGGATTCGGCGGCTCCAAAGGTGTCCTGGGCGTGCACGGCGAAACCGTCCATGGAGGAACGGTTCACCAATGGAAGATTCTCCGGTGATTCGATGTCGCCGGAGAGAATCCGTCCCAGGCCGTTTAGGGAATCAATGCGTTCCCCGTCCACCTGGGGCAAGGCTTGTATGTGGTCGAAAAAGGCTCTGGTCGAGATGACGGTAAAGAAATCGTGTTTCATGTGGGGCATGCCTTGGCTGATGTATGGTTGGTAGAGGAGGAACTATGTAGGTACATTTTTTGGGAATCAGGATTGTAAGAGATGGTGGCCTGGATAGGTACTGAGCGGATATGTTTTTCGGTGTATGATAGGAAAAAAATTTGTAACTATTCAGCCTGCCTTCCCCAAGAATCAGAATTACAAATTTAAGAAATT
>NZ_JBUDSQ010000024.1:0-47296 GCF_054921335.1 Desulfoplanes sp.
AGCGACGATCCGTAGGGGCACCCCTTGCGGGTGCCCCTTTGGTGAGTGAACCCACATCTGAGACGTTGCCTGGATTGGGTTGCCTTGAAAGTACATCCAAAATCCATGGTAAAAACTCCGTGTTTCAGCATGGTTCTGGTTTAGCATATAGGTCTCCCATTTCTTGAATTGCTGCAATCCTCCAGATCCCCAGATTCCTCGATCGCCACGCAGATTTGACGCTGCGTTTTATCATGTTGTGATAGTGCCATTTTGATCTGAATGGCTGCGGGTACACAAAAAATAACAAGGGGCTGTTTCCTATATGGAAGCAGCCCCTTGTTTACGTGCGGTCATAGGTGTTGCATCATTCCCTGACAAGATGACGATGGTGTTGGATGTAGAAATCCTTGAGGGCTTCGTAGGGATCAAAGGCCGCCTTTTTGAGGTCCTCATAATCCCCGAGGTGCAGGGAGGTGTAGTTGAGGGTCTTTTCTCCCTTGAGGGCCCAGCGGATCTTCCACCCGTCAACGTAGTTGATGGGATCAAGAAAGTATTCACCAAACTGGGCCGTTGTATCCCGTAGTGTGGAGGGACCAAAAACCGGCCAGACAATGTATATCCCCTCCCCGACCCCATAGTGGGCCAGGGTTTGCCCCAGGTCTTCGGGAGATATATCCTGCAGCGGGGTGATATGGTCGGAAATTTTGACCAGCCCACCGATGCCGAACGTGGTGTTCATGGCAAACGCACCGACTTCCTTGGCCGCCTTATCGAGCTTGAGCTGGAGAATGGAGCTGACGAACCGGATGGGAAAGGCCAGGTTGTGGAAGACATTGTAGATCCCGGTGCGCATTTGTTCCGGAAGGACTGCTGAGTATACGGATGCCGTGGGTTCAAGCACCCAAAAATAGAGCTTGTCGTTGAATGTGAACATGATCCGGTTGAAGGGTTCCAGCGGGTCGGGGGGGAGTGTTGATTCCCCATACCCGTCATCGTCCCCATAGGGATCGTCATAGAACTCCTCGTACCCCTCGTCCCAATCCTCGTCCCATCCTTCATCCGTGCCATTGTAAACGTCGTCTGGAGTGGATCCGGGATCTTCGGTGGTGTCGGATGATGGAGCGCCGGGGGAGGGCGGTTGCAGCCCCGCACCGCTTGGGGCGGGATCTACTGCCGACGTTTTTGTACCACATCCAATGTTTGGAACAAGGAACAGGAGGAGAAGAGCGAAGAGCCAAAAACAGCGGCCCGGGGAGTGGATGGACCATTTCCGGTGGGATCCTAACCTCATGATCCATCACCGGACTGGTCGATTTTTTTTCTGACCTGGTCCAAAAGGACACTTGGGGGGTTTTTAGAGAGGATGGATCGGAATTGGGACCGGTAGTTTTTTACGAGGCTGACCCCTTCGACAATGACGTCATAGACTTTCCACTGGTCATGTTTGAACCGGAGCATGTAGTCCAGGGGGATATCCTTGCCGTTCCAGACAACATGGGTGTCCACCTTGGCCTTGGTCGGGGAGAGCTGGATCTCCTTGTCGAAAACGACCGCTTCACCATGGTAGGATTGGATCTTGTCCATGTAGATTCCTTGCAAAAGCTGTGAAAAAAGATCGCGGAATTCGTGGCGTTGCGCCTTGGTGAATCCCCTCCAATATCTTCCGACAGAACGTCTGGTGACCTCGTTGAAGTCAAACAGGGACTCCCCGATCTGGACAAGATGTTGCCGCTGGAGTTGCTTGTCGTCCCTATCCGCATACTGGGGGTCGGTGAGGATCGCTATGGCCTTGTCAACATTGATTTTGACGTGGTCCATGGCCGAGGCCGCATGGACAGATGAGGGGAGTAGAAGCAGAAGCGTAAAAATGGTCCAGATGATACGAAACATGGTCCGTGTACCTCGTTGTCAAACGGTATTCTAGATGGGGCCGGGTGGGCAGAACGTCCAACCGGCTACACCTTGCCGAAGATGTACTTGCTGATCAAGTCTTCAAAATCCACGGTCGACTCGGTGTCGACAATGATCCCCCCGTCGGCAATGGGGGCTTCGGCCCCGCCCGGGGAAATCTTGATATACTTGTCGCCGATCAAGCCGCTGGTCTTGACGGAAGCGATGGCCTCTTCGTCGATGTGGACATCCTGTTGGATCTTCATGGAAACTATGGCCACCAGTTCATCCATATCCAGTGTGATTTTTTCGACCTGGCCGATGGGGACTCCGGCAAGTTGGACGAACCCACCGGTCTTTAGACCGGAGACATTCGTGAACCGAGCATCCACCGTGTAGTAGTCACCGCCCATAATTTCCATCTTGCCTAACTTGACCGTCAGATAGCCAACGCAAAGGCAGCCGATGAGAAAAAAAATCCCCACGACGGATTCGTGTTTGAAACGTTGTATGGTCGACATGGTCTGTTCCTCCTGGGAAGGCTAGGGGCGGGCCCCGGTGCAGGCGACCGCACTTATGACCGTTGGGCGGGACGAACCCGCGGCTATGTGTTTTTCAAGAGATGTCTCGGGGCAGCCCTGGATGGATCCGGCCATGAGGTCCGCGGTAACATCCTCACCGGTGTACCCCGGTATGGCCATGGTATGGCTGTTGCGTGGCGTTTGGGCAATGGCCGTGGCCATGCCCTCGGCCCCTTCCAGGGAGACCCCGGGAAGGATCCCGACAACCTTGCCATACGGGTACCTTGCCATGGGTGTTTGTTTGGAAAAAACCGCCTGCCATTTGCGGGCAAAATGTTCAAGCACCGTATGGGTGGCGATCGAACCGATGCGGGAGCTGATATCGTCGAGTCCCCGGACGTGGAGGACAACCACGGAAAAGGGGGTCCCCGCTGCGGCGAGATCCTTTTGGGCCCGATCAAATGCTCGAGAGAGCCTGGTGAACGTGCACAGGCCGGTAAGATCGTCCTTGAGCATGTCCAGACTGTTGATGAATCCGTTGATTACCGGTTGGTGGGTGTGCTCCAGTTCCAGGGGAGTGCCCTGAAAAATGACCTTGGCATTATCGATGATGGCGACCCGATCGGAGATGTAAAAAACATCTGGTATGTCATGGGAGACAAGGACTGCTGAGAAATTGAACCGTTCCTGGTAGTGGGCGATCATGGACAGAACCGCATTCTTGCGGATGGGATCGAGCCCGGTGGTCGGTTCGTCAAAAAGAACGATCTTTGGATCGTTGATGAGCGCCCTGGCGAGGGCGACGCGTTTTTGCATCCCACCGGAGAGCTGGGTCGGATATTTGTGCCCGACCTCGCCCAGTTCAAGATCATCCATCCTGGCCTTGACGCGTTCCTGGATTTCCTGGGGGGAAAGGCGGGTCTTTTCACGCAATGGCAGTGCGATGTTCTCAAAAACGGTCAGGGAATCGAAGAGGGCGTTGTGCTGGAACATGTAGCTGCATTCACGTTTCATCTGCTGGCGTTCTTTCGGGCCCAGGGACGCGAGTGGCCTGCCCATGAACGATATCTCTCCGCTGTCCGGTGACAACAATCCTATGATGTGTTTGAGAAAAACGCTCTTGCCTACCCCGCTCTTGCCGATGATGGTCGTTACTTCGCCCGCATTGATGGACAGGCTGATGCCGTCGAGGATGGTTTTGTCCCCGAACCGTTTGGTGACGTTGGAAAAAGTGACAAGTGGAGTGGGCATGGATGGTCTACAGGAGGAAAGAGGTAAGTACGTAATCGGCGATAAGAATCCAGACACAGGAGATGACCACCGCCGATGTCGTGGCCATCCCGACCCCCTTGGCCCCGAAGCCGCCCTGTCGGATATGGGTGAAATACCCTTGAAAGCTGCAGATGGTCGAAACCAAAAAGGCGAAGGCGATGGACTTGATGAATCCGCCCGTGACGTCCTGCATGACCACGCTGGACTCGACCCGGTAGAAATAGATCCCCTTGTTCAGGCCCAGGAGAACCACCCCGGCAACATAGCCCCCCATTATGCCCACGACGTCATAGATGGCCGTGAGTAGAGGGAAGGAAATGAGCGATCCGGCGATTTTGGGGCTGATCAAGAACCGGATGGGATCGATGGCCATCGTGTCCAGGGCGTCGATCTGTTCGGAGATGCGCATGATTCCTATTTCAGCGGTCATGCTCGACCCGGCCCGGGCCGTGATCATGATCGCCGTGAGGACTGGGCCGAGTTCCCGGACCAGTGAAAGGGCCACGGCCGATCCCAGAACCCCTTCCGAGCCGAATTGGGTCAGTGTGTAGTAGAGCTGCAGCCCGAGTACCATCCCCGTGAACAGGGCGACGAGGGCGATGATCGAGATGGATCTGGCACCGATGAAATAGACCTGTTGGAGGATCTTGGTACATTGGACGGGAAAGGAAAATATCCTCAAAAATCCCTTTATGGAAAAAATGGCATATGCCCCACATGCGTTGGAGATATCGATGACCAAACGTCCTAACAGGGCGAAGGGAGTGACTAGGGTGCCGAACAAGGAGGACATGGGGTTCCTGTGATGTGTTGGTCCAGAGGAGAGGTGGCGGTAAAAAAGAACACCACATTTCTAGCCAAAACTGGGGAAAAAGACAACTCGCTTTCTGGGTTGCAAGGGTTCCGGTTGGGCACAACATTTTGACCGCTATCCCCCATGGGAAATGATCCCGCCCGCCAGAACTTGGCCGGAAGGGGCGTACACCGTGAGGACCTGACCGGGGGTGGGGACCTCCTGGGGAAGGATGAATCGGGCCAAAAGCCGTTGTCCCTCAACTGTGACCCGGGCCGGGCCGGCCTGTTGCCGATAACGGGTTTGGACGAGAACTTCTTCGGGCCAGTGCACGGCCGGTACAAGCAGGTTGGCCTGGACCGCAGTACACGAGGTGGCCCAGAGTTCTTTCTGGGGGCCGACGATCAGCGTATTGGTCGCCGGTTCCTTGTCGATGACGTAAAGGGGGTGTGCGTAGGCGATTTTAAGGCCCCGGCGTTGTCCCTGGGTATATCTCCACAGTCCTTGGTGGGTACCGATCCGCTTGCCACTGCGCGTGGTGACCGGTCCGGGGCCGGGAAGCGCAATCCCCTGCCGGGCGAGAAAGGCGCGGTAGTCATCGGGGATAAAGCAGATCTCCTGACTCTCTTTGGTCACCGGCGGTTCGAGGCTCCGTTGTTCAAGGGCCTTTGGGACCTCGCTTTTGTGCCATCCCCCAAGGGGGAGGATCACCCCCTCCCAGATATGGCCGGGAACGAGGGAGAGAAAATAGCTTTGGTCCTTGCCGGGATCCAGGGCCCGGAAGAGTCCGGTGCCCTGTGGTGTCGGCAGTGTCCGTGCGTAATGTCCCGTGGCCAGTTTGGTAGGTCCGTGCCGCCGTATTCTTTCCCTGAGCAGCCCAAATTTTATCTCCCGGTTGCACCAGGCGCAGGGATTGGGGGTCCTGGCCTGGATATACCCATCGATGAAGGGCTGGATGATTTGTTGGAAGAATGGCCCGCTCAGATCGACGGTTTCTAGGGGGACCCCGAGACCGCGACAGAGCTTTTCCATCTCTTCCGTCCGTTCATTATCTCCGGGGGAGGGAGGAAGGAACAATCCATGGAAACCAACGACATCCCACCCTTGTTCTTTGAGCAATGCAAGGGAGAGAAGGCTGTCGGCGCCACCGCTCAGGGCCAGGGCTATGGTCATATGGTCGGGGAAGCAGGTAGGGGATGAAAAAAAGGGACCCGGCATCCGCTGCCGGGTCCCTTGCTCTATGCCAGTAGGTTTTCCAGGCCCGTGGGCCGGGGGAGTCGATCCATGCCCTTTTCCAGGACGTGGCCGATGTTTAGGAGGCGTTCCTCGCCGAACCGGGGGCCAAAAAGCTGGATGCCGACGGGAAGACCGGAATCCTTGCCCAGACCGACAGGGAGACTCATTCCGGGAAGACCGGTCAGATTTAATGAGATGGTAAATATATCGGTTAGATACATCTGCAAAGGATCGTCCGTGTTCTGTCCCAGGCCAAAGGCTGTGGTCGGACAGGCCGGACCGGCCAAGACGTCGCAGCCCGCAAGGGCCTCCATGAAGTCGTTTCTGATGATCCGCCGGACCTGGGCGGCCTTTTTGTAATAGGCATCGTAGTACCCGGCAGAAAGAACATAGGTACCGAGCATGATCCGTCGCTTGACCTCGTCCCCAAACCCTTGTGAACGGGATTTTGTATACATCTCGAGGAGGTCATGGGCGCTCTGGTCGCGGACCCCGTAGCGGACGCCGTCGAAACGGGCCAGGTTTGAGCTCGCCTCGGCCATGGCGATGATGTAGTAGGCGGCAATGGCGTAGGAGGTGTGGGGCAGGGAGACCGGGACTATTTCCGCTCCGAGTTCCCGGGCCTTTTCAATGGCCTGGGTGCAGGCCGCAGCCACTTCCGGAGCGAGCCCTTCTCCCCAGTACTCCTTGGGCATGCCGATACGCACACCCGCGAGATCCTTGGACTGGGCGAGGCTGGCCATGTAGTCCGGGACCGGGGTGTCCACGGAGGTAGAGTCCTTGGTGTCGTGACCGGCGATGACGGAAAGGACGAGGGCCGCATCCTCGACCGTTCTGGTCAGGGGGCCGGCCTGGTCCAGTGAGCTCCCGTAGGCGATAAGCCCGAATCTGGAAACCCGGCCGTAGGTCGGTTTAAGGCCGACGGTCCCGCAAAAGGCGGCGGGTTGTCGGATCGATCCGCCCGTGTCCGTGCCTATGGAGGCGAATGCCTGACACCCGGCAATGCTTGCGGCCGATCCTCCACTGGAACCACCCGGAACATGGTCCAGGTTCCAGGGATTGTGGCTCGGACCATAGGCGGAGTTTTCCGTGGACGATCCCATGGCGAATTCATCCAGGTTGTTCTTGCCCAGAATGATCGCTCCGTGTTCCTTGAGTTTGGCCACCAGGTGTGCGTCATAGCAGGGGGTGAAATTTTCAAGGATGTTTGAGCCGCAGGTCGTCGGCATCCCTTGGGTGGCCAGGATATCCTTGAGCAGGATGGGTACCCCCCACAATCGTTGGTCCTTCCGGACACCCTTGGTATCCATGTCCCGGGCCTGTGCGCGTGCTGCCCCGTCGTCCAGATGGAGGATGGCCTTAAGATGCGGCTCTGTTGTCCGGATCCGTTCCAGGCAGGAGGACGTGGCCTCTTCGGCCGAGACGTCACCTGCAGCCAGAAGGTCACGGATACGGGTCAGTGATTGGGTATACAATGGGTCCATGGGTACGTTCCTTGTAGCAAGAATATAGTTGTTCCTGATTTTTGGGCCGCCCCCCTTTTTGGAGGCGGGTACGCCCTCGTCGGTCTGGATCCCGGGAGACGGTCAGACAATCTTGGGAACGATGAAATAGCGACCGTCCTCATCCGGGGCATTTTCCAGAATGCTGTCCCTGGAGCAAGTCGTCACGACCTCGTCCTCCCGGAGGACCGTGGAGTGTTCCACAGGAGAATACAAGGGGGCGATACCGGTCGTATCCAAGCCATTGAGTTTGTCCATATAGGCCAGGATCGTGTCCATCTGGCCGGCAAACAGGGCTGCTTGGTCTTCGCCGATTTCGAGCCGTGCCAATGACGCGATCTTGTTGACGTCTTCTCGTGTGATACGCATACCGCAGTTCCTTGGAGTTGGTGTGGTTGTCGAGGAATCGGATTCAGTCGGATGGTCCGGACCTGATGACCTTGTGACGGTAGCCGGACTGTCCGGAGTCGGAAGGGGTGACCGGCTCGGTCCGGGTCGCATTGGTGCCATTTGTCTCCCCCGTGTCCGATTCAGCGGTGGCGTTGAGGGAGACGATCCTCTGCTGGCGTCGGTTTTCACGGACATCCATAATGTGGGATATCTGTTCCTGCAGGGCGATGCGCGGCCCTTCGCGGGTTGGTTGGAAAATGAAATAGTCCTGGGATGCCCGCCCCTGGCTGTCCCACTCCAAAGGGGCCATTGCCCAGTCAAGGGATTGGGGGCCGGACAGGGTTTCGTTCAGTCCTTGCCGTGCCACTCCTGACGTGCATCCCAGTCCTGCCGCGAATCGAATGAAGTCAAACCCCAGGGCGACCCAGAAATCCGCGCCCTTTTGGCCGCTTTGTTCCAAAACATTTTGCAGCGTTTGCACCCCGCTGCCCGGGTTGTCCGCCCACCATGCTCCGGGGTACACGGACAGACGAAAATAATTCTCTTCCAGGGGGCTGTCCGGATTTTTTCCCTGACCCCAGAGCTGGGGACCGAGAAACATGAGCCTGTTTTCGTCATAGAAATAAAATTGCGGAACAATGAGCCGCGCCCCTTTGAGGGAATCTGGGAGAAAGACCGCCTTGAAGTCGGGTTCCGGATTGAGCTCGTCCTCGTTGAGATCCTGGGCCCTGAGCAAGGTGGCCACGGTCTTGCCCCATTGGGATGGTTGCTTTGGGGGGTAGTCGGCCAATCCGGTAACTCGGCCACCCTGTGCGGTAGCCTCCTCCCAGAAATATTGGGCCATCCGCCTTCCATAGGGTTCATTGGGATAGAGGACGGCAAAACGCGAGACCTGGCAGGCAAAGGCGGATTGGACCATGGCCCTGACCTGATCGCGGGGGCTGCCGAAAAAGCGCCAAGCCCGCGTACCCTCGTCTTCGACCGTGGGCATGAAAACAAAAAAAGTCCGTCCGTCGACAAGGGAGAGATCGCGGATTTTTTGCCACGTGGATTTTTGCAGCGGCCCCCCGACAATGTCGCAGGTCGTGGCGAGGCCGGTGAGTTCCTTTTCCCAGCCCGGGGCGGAGGAGTTGATGATGGTCACGTCCAGATCCATCCCGCGGCCTCCGAGCAACCATTGTCCGGCCCCGACACCGCGGGCGATTTGCCAGCCTATGGTGCCGTATGGCCCCTGCAAGGGAATTATCAGGGCAATGTGCTTGCGGGGTTGTCCAAAGCGGGCAGTGAATTTTTCTAAATCATCGGCAAAGGGATACGGACCGTTCCATAGGCCCCGTGTTCCAAGTAAACGGAGACCGTGCCACACCTCGGGCCATAGCTCGGGATCGGCCTCCAATCGCTTGATATCATAGACGCCGGTAAGGATGTTTTTGGGGAATGCGTTGTTGGGATCCTCCCGGACCGTCCCGAGGGCCTTGGAGAGTTGCGCAAGGGGATGCTCTCTCAGTATGGCGTTGAGTTCGGCTTCCAGATCTCCTTGGATTTCGGATGATGCCGTTAAATGGTACAGGGTCCCGTAGGCATGCAACAGGCCGGGCAGGTTATTCTCGCGTTTGTACTGGGCGACGAGAGCTTTTGCCGCCTTTGCTCTCACGTCTTTCGGGATATTGTCGTTGTCCAGGACGGAGGTGAGAAACGGGGTTGCGGCCTTGTCGTCCTGTTCCAACCGCAGAAGGGCAGCCTTGGCCCGGATCCAGGGCCACGATTTGTCCACGCCGGTGGGAACGTCCGCCCAGGATGCCAGGGCCCTCCGTGCCTGGGACGTGTCCCGGTTTGCGAGGGCGCTCTCGGTGAGTCGTTGCCAGACCACGGGAGCACGGCGGTCCGAAAGGGTTGGGTCCTTGGACAGGAGACCGTAGATCCGCTGGCTTTCCCCGTAGTCCCTTGATTGCCATGCTCGGTCGGCCCGCTTAAACAGGCCGGGCTCGGTGGGTTGGGAGGGTACGGCGGGCCCTTGGGGGGTGGACCGGACGGTCGTTTTTTTGCCGCATGCCGTGCATACAAGCAGGGACAGGGTCAGCAGGAAGAGTAGGATTCGTATTTTCATGTACTGCGGGCAGGAGAAAGGGGTTGGCCAAAAAAAGGCCTGGACCGACGCGCGTGTTCGGTCCAGGCCTTGTGCTATAGGAAGGGGGATTTAGCCTGTCAAGGCTATTTCACTTCGGTATAGTCGGCGTCCACGACGTCTTCGTCATCGGACTTGGTCTGGTCACTGGCCTGTCCGGCACCGGGCTGTTCCCCACCAGGCTGTTCGCCTTCGGTCGACTTCTGGGCGTAGAGTTTTTCGGCCAGTTTATGTGAGGATTGGGCCAGCTCCTCGGTAGCCTGGGTGATGGCCTCCACGTCTTCGTTTTCCATGGTCTTTTTCAGGGCCTCGATCTTGGATTCGATCTCACCCTTGAGGGTGGCGTCCAGCTGGTCACCGAGATCGCGGATGGATTTTTCCGTGGTATAGATCAGGGTATCGGCATGGTTGCGGGCCTCAATGAGTTGCTGCCGTTTTTTGTCCTCGTCGGCATGGGCCTCGGCATCCTTGACCAGGTTCTGGATCTCGTCCTCGGAAAGCCCGCTGGAGGCGGTTATCCGGATGGACTGTTCCTTGCCCGTCCCAAGATCCTTGGCCGATACGTTGACGATACCGTTGGCATCGATGTCAAAGGTGACCTCAATCTGGGGAACGCCGCGGGGGGCCGCAGGCAGACCGGTCAATTCGAACCGTCCCAGGGTCATGTTGTCCGCGCACATGGGCCGTTCCCCCTGGAGCACGTGGATAGACACAGAAGGCTGGTTGTCAGCGGCCGTGGTAAAGGTCTGGCTCTTGCGGGTGGGGATGGTCGTGTTCCGTTCGATGAGTTTGGTGAACACCCCGCCGAGGGTCTCGATACCGAGAGAGAGCGGAGTGACATCGAGGAGGAGGACGTCTTTGACGTCACCCGCAAGGATACCACCCTGGATGGCCGCACCCATGGCAACCACCTCGTCAGGATTGACGCTCTTGTTGGGGTCCTTGGAGAAGATTTCGCCGACCTTGGACTGGACCAGGGGCATGCGGGTCTGTCCCCCGACAAGCAGAACCTCGTTGATGTCCGAGGCCTTGAGCTCGGCATCGGCAAGGGCCTTGCGACAGGGGGATTCGACTTTGGCAACCAGATTCTGGCACATGGACTCCAATTTGGCCCGGCTCAGCTTGAGATTCATGTGTTTGGGACCGTTCTGGTCGGCAGTGATAAAGGGCAGGTTCACGTCCGTTTCCATAGACGTGGAGAGCTCCTTCTTGGCCTTTTCTCCGGCCTCCTTGAGACGCTGCAGGGCCATCTTGTCCTGGCCGAGATCGATGCCGTTTTCCTTTTTGAATTCATCCACCAGGTAGGAGATGATGGTGTCATCGAAATCTTCACCACCAAGAAAGGTGTCCCCGTTCGTGGAGCGGACCTCGACGACGTTGTCCCCGACTTCCAGGGTGGAGATGTCAAAAGTACCCCCGCCCAGGTCGAAAACCGCGATCTTTTCATTGGACTTCTTGTCCGCACCATAGGCCAGTGAGGCCGCTGTCGGTTCGTTGATGATCCGCTTGACCTCGAGTCCGGCGATACGCCCGGCATCCTTGGTGGCCTGGCGCTGGCTATCGTTGAAGTAGGCCGGTACGGTGATGACCGCCTCGGTGACGGTTTCGCCCAGGTAGGTCTCGGCGTCCTTTTTCAGCTTCTGCAGAATGATGGCCGAGATTTCGGCGGGGCTGTATTTCTTGTCATCGACCTGGACATAGGCGTCGCCATTGGCGCCGGCAACGATCTTGTAAGGGCTCTTTTTGGCCCATGCCTGGATCTGGGCGTCGTCGAACTTTCTGCCCATGAGTCGTTTGACTGCAAAGATGGTCTTTTCAGGGTTGGTGACCGCCTGGCGTTTGGCGATTTCACCCACCAGCCGTTCCTTGTCGGTGAACGCGACAATGGATGGCGTGGTTCTCCCCCCTTCGGGGTTGGTGACGCATTTGGCGTCCTTGCCCTCCATGACGTAGACGCAACTATTGGTTGTTCCGAGATCTATTCCGATAATTTTTCCCATACTGTCCTCCTAAAAAAGTGTGGTATCAAAAAGTGTCAAGTGCTTGGTCCTTGTGCTGGGCCCTGTTTGCTGGTCGGCCCGCATTTTTTGGTCCGAACCGCGGGGCGGAACGAACCCGCAGTGAATCATAATGCCCTAAACAATCTTGTAAAGGGGCGGGAATGCAAAAAGGGCAAAACAGGCACTGGTCCTCTGGGTGTCCGCATGGTGGATAGCACTATTTAGTTACCATGACCTTGGCTGGACGCAAAAGTCTGTCGTGGAGTTTGTATCCGGTCTGCAGTAACTGTTGCACGCATCCTCCGTCCATTTTCGGGTCCTCTACCTGGGACATGGCCTCGTGTTCGGCCGGATTAAACGGAACGCCGACGTGCTCCTGGCCGATGATGGTCAGGCCATTTTTTTGCAGGGCTTCCTTGAAGATGTTCAGGGTCATTTCGACGCCCTGGACGAGATTTTCGCACCCCTTTTCATGCCGCCCGTGCTGTAGGGCGAGTTCGAGATTGTCCATGACCGGAAGGATTTCTTCGATGATATTGCCGGTGGCAAATTTGCGGAAATCTTCTTTTTCCCGCTGGAGCCGTTTTTTAAGATTTTCCGACTCCGCGAGAATCCGTAACGATTCCTGTTTCTGTTCTTCGAGTTCGGCGCAGATCCGTGCGTATTCCTCTTCCAGGGAGGGCTCGCCGGTTTCTGCATTCTCTTGGACCTGTTTGTCCTTCTCGGGGGGTGTTTCCTTGCCCGGAGGGGTTTTCTGCTTGTCTTTTTTCATTTGTTCGTCTCCTTGGATGTCCCAGCCTGACAGGGATGTAAGCGGACAGACGCAGTCCGCCGTAGCGTGGTGATCGCGACGATCGCATGGCAGGGTTCTGCCATGCGATCGTCATGGATTATGGTTGTGGAGTGATCCGTTGCCCTTGGAACGGGCTAGAACCGCAATTGGAGCATTTTGCTAAGTACTTGGGCGGTAAAGTCAACCATGGGGATGATTTTTGCGTAGTCCATACGTACGGGTCCTATGATGCTTATCATGCCTGCGGTTTGGTCGGAAATGGTGTATGGCGAGGAGACCAGACAGCAATATTCCAGATCATCCCATGAACGTTCCTGGCCAAGAATGATCCGTGATTCCTGCTCGTCAAATATGGTGTCTACAAGTTCCAGGAGCCTGGAGCGTTCCTCCAAGAGTTTGAATATATCCCGCATAGCTTGGAGATCGGTAAAATCGGGCTGTGAAAGGAGATTGCTCGCCCCCTCAACGAAGATTTCACGGTGCATTTCCGTGGAACAGGTCTGATCGGCCAGGTCCAGGGCCCGCTGGTACAAAACATCGAACACCTTCTGGGCGGCCTTCATCTGTGCCCGGATTTTGTTCTGGACGGCGTGTATGGATTGTCCCTGGAAATGGCTGTTCAGGAAATTTGCGTATTTGAACAGATCGTCCGGGGTTACCTCCGTATCCACATCGATGATCTTGTTCTGGACGATCCCCCCCTGGAGCACGAGAATGGACATGATCTTGCCCGGGGTCAGGAGCACAAAATCGATATGTTTCCAGTGGACAATTCCCTGGCTGGGGCCAAGGACAAGGCATGCCTGCTGAGAGATGGAAGACAGGACCTTTGAGGTTTGTCGGAAAATATCCGTGGGGTCTGAGCCGGCATGGTAGAGGTCATCGGAGATAACGTCCCTGTCCCGGCCGGAGAGGGGGTTGGGTTGCAGGACGCTGTCCAGAAAAAAACGCAGCCCTTTGATTGTCGGGATCCGGCCGGCCGATGTGTGCGGTTGGTCAAGAAGCTCTTGGTCCGCGAGGTCGGCCATGATGTTCCGGATGGAGGCGGGGCTGAGTTTGCTCCGCGATTTTTTGGCGACAACCCGGGAGCCCACTGGCCGGGCAGTGGCTATGTATTCTTCGACGATCGTCGTGAGGACATCGATTTCACGGGGACAAAGTTCCATGGTTCACCTGCTTGGCACTCTCTTTAAAGGAGTGCCAAAAAATACGCATCGGAACTGAGAATGTCAAGATGGTGCGCACGTCTGGAAGGGTGGCTGGATCGGCCCCCGCACATGGATGGGAGGGGGCCGATCGTCTGCGGGGCGGAGGGGCGTCCTACTCCTTGGGACAGGAATGGTCCCGGTTGAAAAGATAGGCTCGCAGGGCCTGGATCCACGGGCGTGGGGTCAAGCCGGTTTTTTCGGTGAATTTTGAGCAGTCCAGAACAGAGTATTCTGGACGGACCGCCTTTTGTGGGAAATCCGCCGAGGAGATCGGTTTGGCATGACAGGGAGAGTCGCCACAGGAAATGGCCTCGGCGGCCAGTTCACACCAGGAGGCGTGGCCCGTGTTGGTCAGGTGGTAGATACCCTTTGCCCCTGCCTGGACAAGCGCCAATGTGTAGCATGCCAGGTCCAGGGTGTATGTGGGGCAACCGACCTGGTCGTGGACGATGTCCAGAGAAGAACGGGTTGCTGCCAGGTCCAGGATTTTGTCCACGAAATTGGTCTTGTAGGGGCCAAAGAGCCATGCGGTGCGGATGATAAGGGCCTTGTCCCAGGCAAGACCCATTATCCCTTTTTCGCCTTCCCGTTTTGTTTTGCCATAGACGGACAAGGGATTGGTTGCATCGTCGGGCGTGTAGGGGAAACATTTTTTGCCGTCGAACACAAAATCCGTACTGTAATGGATGAACGGGAGATCCAATGCCTGAGCCGTTCGGGCCAGCAGTATCGGCAGTTTCTTGTTCATGCGCATGGCTTCTTTGGGCTCGTCTTCGGCCTTGTCCACCTGGGTATAACCGATGGTGTTGAATAGGTGGGTCGGCCGGTGCCGTCCAATATATTCCTCGAGCATGGCCTGATCGAAAACGTCCAGGTCCTCCCGGCCGGGGCAGAGACTCTCCCAGCCCTGCTCCACGAGAATCCGCGCGAGGGCCTGCCCGAGCAGGCCGGTTTTTCCCCCAAGGATCAATGCCTTTTGGGGGGGTGGTTGTCTCTTGTCTTGTTCCATGGCGATATCTCTGTCCTGGAGTGATTGTTTAGCAGGTCGTCGGATGGCACTATCGGCATGATGGGGGCGGTGGATAACATGCCGGATCGGGGCATCGTCATTCCGGACCCGGTCCGGTATCTCCGTGGTCGAGCTTACGGGCTTGATACATGGGAACCGCTCGTATTCCACACGTCCCCGGCCTGCATCGTGGATACGCCCTTTGAGCAAAAGGGATGGCGTAAGATTGGCCGTACCACGGCTACGCTTTGCATTGAACGAACTTGACCCGGAGTTCGAACAAAAGATCCCGGATCAACCGTTCTTCTTCGCAGGTCAGATTGCCCTTGGTCTTTTCCTGGATCATTCCGAGAATGTCGATGGTCTGTTTGGCCAGGGGAATGTTCACGGAGGCCTGTCCCGACTGGATGTCGGGGATTTCGCCCAAATGGACCAATACCGTGGAGCTCAGTGACATGACAAAGGTGGAAAAGTCGAGTTTGGGCATCTGACTCGATTCCGTTGTCTTGGCCGTTTGGCGGTATTCCTTGGCGGCCTGCTCCTCGGCCTGTCGGCGTTGTTCGGTTTCGGCCGGCGATGCATTGTCCCGGCAGGGATCGTTGGGTTCGGACATGCGGACTCCTTGGGGTGGATCGTTTATCCAAAGGGCGGGTACGGGACCTGCCCCTACAGGGGAAAAGACAGAGAACAGGAGACTATGACAGTTATTCCGGACGTGGCCGGGGATCTCCCGGGAATCGGCGTTATTTTGGCGTCTTGGCCACGTCATGGTCCCTCAAGATCCAGGCCTACGCCGTGAACGACGGGAAGGGGCGGAAACCGGGCCGGAACGGTGAGGGTCCTTTCAGGGCCCGACATGTGGAGCGGTTGTCCGGAGATGCCGTCAGGCCGTACAGGGAGGACTGATGGGTGTTTGGTTCAGCCCCGGTCCGAGTCTTCAAGACCCTGTTCATAGGCATTCATGGCCTGTTCCAGATAGTCCGGACAGCCGGAATAGCCGCCACAGGCCAGGTAGGATTGGCGCAACGCGTATAGACCGGCCAGGAGATCGCTCCAGTCCACATGGCCCATGTGGCCGAGGCGGATCATCCTGCCCTTCATGTCTCCCTGGCCGCCCGCCGCCACGACACCGTAGGCATCGGCCATGGTCTCGAGCACCTTGGAGGCGTCGATGCCCGGGGGCACGAGCAGGGAGGTCAGTCCCCAGGTGAACCGGTCCAGGGCCAGAAGCTCCAGACCCATGGCCGAAATGCCCGCTCTAGCCATCCTGGTCAGGGCCCATTGTTTACGGAAGATCGTTTCCAGCCTGTCCCCGGCAAAGTGTTCCAGACTCTTGGCCAGTCCGACGAGGAGGCCGATGCCCGGAGTGAACAGGGTCTGTCGGTTTTCGATCTTTGCCCGTTCCTTGGGGAGATTGAAATAGAAATTTTTTGGTTTGACCGTTTCCACCCGATCCCAGGCACGCTGGGCCAGGGAAATGAACGCGAGCCCTGGAGGAAGCATGAGCCCCTTCTGGGAGCCCGTCAGCAGACAGTCGATGTTCCACTCGTCCATGGGGCAGGGAGAGACACCCACTGCGGAGATCCCGTCCACGACCAGGAGGACGTCGCGCTTTGTGGTCTCTTCGCCGATTTTCTGGATGGGGTGGAGCACGCCCGTGGACGTTTCCGAGGCCTGAATAAGGACCCCTTTGATGGCCGGCCAGCGGTCCAGGCTGTTCAGCACGTCGATGACCTTGACGGTCTCGCCCCAGGTGACCGGAAGGATGATCATCTCCAGCCCGTGCGCATCAGCGATGTCCGACCAGCGTTCTCCGAACTTGCCCCCTTCGATGACCAGGACCGTGTCCCCGGGCTTGAACAGGTTGGTCACGGCCGCGGTCATGGCCCCGGTGCCTGAACTGGTCAGGGGAATGACCGGCTGGGATGTGCCGAAAAGGTGCTGCAGGCCTTGCTGGATGTCGCCCATGATCTCCTTGAACGCGGGTTTGCGGTGGTGGATCATATCCTGGGCCATGGCGAGGCGGACGTCTTCGGGCAGGGGGGTGGGGCCGGGGGTGAGTAGGCGCTGTTTATTGAGCATGGTCAGTGATTCTCCGTGGATCGGACAGGTTCGGGGGGATTGATGAGCTTGGAGTAGAGACAATAAAACCGGCATCTACCCCAAAGGGTTGCGGGATGCAACGGAGTGGTCGGAGGTTGTTTCCTGCATATTAAATGATGCCGTGCAGGGGCCCTCCGGGGGCGGCGAGGGCATCGACCCGTTTTTCGATTTCAGGATCGGGATCCAGAGGGGGGGCGTGGAAGGGCTTGATCCGGGCGTCAATGACTACCGAGCCTGTGCATCCCCAGTGTTTGCAATGGGTGGAACCGCCGACGCCGTAAATATCCGTTGCCGGGTCCGAACGGGTGAAGGTGACCCAGAGGAAGTTGTCCCAGTTTGTGGCAGTGAACGCTGAATCATCGGCCACGACCAGCAAGGGAAATCCTGAAATCTCGTGGGAGGGTGAGAGGTTGGCACACAGCTCGTCCATGGTCGGGTCAGCCGTGTCTCTGGGAAGATCGTGTCTTGGTCCCTGAATGACCATGATCCCGGGGGCCAGGATCCCGGGATTTTTGAATCCTTCCGGCAGGCGAAGGGCAGCGGGAATCTCCGTTGCAAGACGGTTGATCCGCGGTCCGGCAACGGTCCACAGCACCTTGGAGCCTTCATTCAGTCCCGTGCCGGAATAGTCCAGGGTGTCCATGGTCGTTCTGGTGATGAAGTGTAGGTCCCTGGTCGGGTCCAGCCGTTCCAGAACATGGTGGAAGAATGCTGGGACACTATGGCAGGAAAGGGATGGATCGTCTTCCCGGGCCGCGATGAACAGATATTTGGCCAGGGAGGTCTGGGTCGATCCCAGAAGGGACAGCCCGCTGGTCAAGAGTTCCCTGGGCTTGCGCGGTTGGGCATAGGGCGCATAGCGTTCGCTGCCCACTGCGAGCAGCAGGGGATGGACACCGGCCGCATCCACGGCATGGACCCCGTGGATACCCGAGAACACCGTGGGTATGAGCTCCTTGGTGAGTTCGTGGATGAAGGTCCCGAAGATAGTGTCCTCCTGGGGCGGGCGGCCCACGGTTGTGAACGGCCAGACCGCGTTGTTGCGGTGCAGGACCGAGGTCACCTTGAGCACGGGAAAATCATGGGTCAGGCTGTAATAGCCCAGATGGTCGCCGAACGGGCCTTCGGGCTTCTGGGCGTGGGGATCGATAATGCCCTGGATGCAAAAATCCGCCTCGGCCGGAATGGGCAAATGACCGGCCCGTTTGAGCATGGGGATGCGGTGGCCGCCGAGGACCCCGGCGAAAAAGAGTTCGGGCAGATTTTCGGGAAGGGGCATGATGGCTGCCAGGGTCATGGCCGGGGGGCCGCCCACGAAGATGTTCACCCGAAGGGACTGCCCCCGTCCGATGGCCTCGGCGTGGTGCACCCCGATTCCGCGGCATATCTGATAATGCAGGCCGACCTCTTTGTTCGACACCAGATCGTTGCCCGCCAGCTGAACCCTGTACATGCCCATGTTGGAAAAGCGCATGCCGGGTTTGCTCGGGGAGTGGGTATACACCTGGGGCAGGGTCACGTACGGACCGCCGTCCATGGGCCAGGAAACCAGTTGGGGAAGGTTTGAGAGGGTGGTTTCATGGTCCAGAATGGGGCCCTGAGAGACCTCTTTGGGCAGGGCGTGGAGCGCGGCCAGTCCCAGGGAAGGGAGTTCCCATGGGCGTTTTATGGCCGTGGACGGATCGGCCTTGGCCGCAAGGAGTCGCCGGACCCGGGGCAGGGTTGTGCGGAAGATGAACCGGATGCGGTCCATGGTCCCGAAGATATTCCCGGCCATGGGAAAGGAGCATCCCTTGACCCTGGTAAAGAGCAGGGCCGGCCCGCCGGCCTGAAAGACCCGGCGCTGGATGGTGCCCATTTCCAGGCGGGGATCGATCTCATGATCGATGCGGACGATCCTCTTGTGGGCTTCGAGATCGTTCAGGCAGTCGGTGAGGTTTTTGTGGACCATGGGAAAAAGCAGGATGAAGGATGGAAGGATAAGCGATACAGGATAAGCTCACCGCGGGCCGTAGTAGGTGATGGTCGGGGGATGGTTGTTCATCCAGTCCTTCAGGGCCCGCAGGAGCCAGTCCTTGAAGATCTTTCGGCTCGGGGGGAAGAGCAGGAGCAGGCCCAGCCCGTCGGTGATGAATCCCGGGGTGAGCAGGACCAGACCCGCGGCCAGGATGATGGCGGCGTCCACGAGCTCGTTGGTGGGCATGATGCCCCGGTTCATGCTTTCCCGGACGCGCAGCATGGTCTGCATACCCTCGGCCCGGGCCAGCCAGGCCCCGGCAAATGCGGTCAGGAGAACCAGGACGATAGTATTCAGGGCCCCGATGGCCGATCCCACGTGGATGAGCACGTAGATCTCCAGGACCGGAAGTACGGCAAAGGCGATAAACAGTTTGGAAAACATGGTGGGTACCTCTCGGGTAAATGGGGCGGCAAATTTTCGACGGGATCCGTTACCCCTTCCCGGGGAGGGGGATGCCCCGACACGGGATCAGAGGGTGATGATTCCTTGGATGGTTGCCGTTAGTTTATAGATATCAATGACTTGAGCGGAGGATTCCATGCCGAGTTCAACGGTTATGGATATGTACTTGCCCGTGCGCGAAGCGGTTTTTCGGATGGATGCCTCCGGGCCGAAGAGGCTGACCACCTCTTCCTTTTGGGCCTTGGGGACGATGAATTTGAAGGTATAGGTGCACGGCCAGTCGTGGGCCTCGTCCAGGCGTTCTGCAAATGTTGTGTAGTCGGTGGGCATTGTTCGTGGGGGTATAGGATGTATGATGGAAGGTGTATGGCGACAGAAAGGGGTGCGCTGTGGCCCGATGGCCCATGCCTTATTGCGCGTTCAATGCATGGGCCGCTTCCCTGTCCCGTATGCCGATGAAGTAGAGGATCGCGTCCAGTCCCAGGTTGGAGATGGCCTGGCCCGCTCCCTGGCGGACCACGGGTTTGGCGTGGAAGGCGATGCCCAGGCCGGCCTGGTCGAGCATGGGCAGGTCGTTGGCCCCGTCGCCCACGGCAATGACCTGGTTGAGATCAAGGGCTTCCTGCTTGGCGATTTCACGGAGCAGGTTCGCCTTGCCCGGGCCGTCCACGATTTCACCTTGGATCTTGCCGGTCAGTCTGCCGTCCCTGATCGCCAGGTCATTGGCAAAGACGTAATCCACGCCGAGCAGTTTTTGGAGGTGATTGCCGAAATAGGTAAATCCGCCCGAGAGAATGGCAACCTTGTAGCCCAATTTTTTCAGCGTGGCGATGAGCCGGTGGGCCCCTTCGGTCAGGGGGAGCCGGTGCGCGATCTCTTCCAGAACCGATGCCTGCAGGCCCTCGAGCAGGGCCACCCTTCTGGTCAGACTCTCCTTGAAATCGATCTCGCCGCGCATGGCCGATTCCGTGATGGCCACCACTTGGTCCCCGACCCCCGCGGCCTTGGCCAGTTCGTCGATGACCTCCACCTGGATCAGTGTGGAGTCCATGTCAAAGGCGATCAATCGGCGGTTTCTGCGGAACATGTCGTCTTCCTGCAGGCCAATGTCCACGCCCATGGTCCGGGAGATGTCGAGAAACCTGGAATGCATGCCCGAAAGGTCTCGAGGGGTTCCGCGCAGGGACAGCTCGATGCAGGCCCTTGGATTGCTATCGGGACTGACAAAGGAGGTCCTGCCCGTGAGCCGGGTCATGAAGTCGATATTCAGCCCGTTGTCATGGATGATCCCGGCCACCGTGGCCATGGCCTCGGCCGTGATGACCCTCCCGAGCAGGGTGAGGATGTACCGCTTCTTGCCCTGGGCCTGGACCCAGGTCTCGTACTGGTCCGGTTCGATGGGAGTGAAGGTCAGGCTGACGTCCAGGTTGTGGGCTGCATAGAGCAGATCCTTTAGAATGGGCGAGGATTCGGATTCCTTGGGGACCTCGATCATCAGGCCCAGGGAAAGGGACTTATGGATGACGGATTGGCTGATGTCCAGAATGTTCACCCTGTACCTGGCGAGCACCGATGACAGGGATTGGGTGAGCCCGGTCCGGTCCTGGCCGGTAATGCTGATGAGGATGATTTCGCGCATGACTGATTGTTCCGTTTTTGACGGCTTGGACGAAAAAAGGCGCAGATTGCTGCGCCTTTTTTCGTGGTCAATGGTTGCAAAGGGGTCTGTCGCCGCGGCAACAGGTAGATTTTAATGGTGCTCGGCTTCGTTCATGCCTTCTCTGATACGGTAGATGGCTGCGATGACGATCACGGCAAGATAGGTCAGAATGCCCATCACTCCAACAGTTCCGGCAATCGAGCTGTGCAGCATTCCATCGATCAACATTGAAAGTACTTCCATGGCCAGGTCCTCCTCGAACGGGTTCGCTTGTTGTCATCAGATACAAATCCCCTGCTTCAAACCCTGAGAAAGGAAAAAAGTCAAGGGAAACGGCAAGAATCTATACCGCGTTGAAGAAAGAATCCCGTTGGGTGGGGGTGAATCCGGCGGAAAGAATATACTCGCGCAACCGCTCTTCACCCAATCCTTGGGGAGAGGCCGAACCCGCGGCGTGGCCGATCTTCTCCTCGACAATGGTCCCATCGAAATCATCGGCCCCGGCCCACAGGGCGAGTTGGGCCGCCTTGACCCCGGCGTAGGCCCAATAGGCCTTGATATGCAAAATGTTGTCCAGATAGAGCCGGGATATGGCAACGGTCCGTAAGAAATCCTCACCGTCCGGTCCCTTGGCCTCCAGGGGGTTGTTGTCCGGCTGGTAGGGCAGGGGGATGAAGCAGAGAAAACCGCCGGTGGAGTCCTGCAGGGCCCGCAGGGCGTGCAGGTGGTCGATACGGTCCTCCCAGGTCTCCAAATGGCCGAAGAGCATGGTGCAGTTGGAGGGGATTCCCTGGGAATGGGCTTCCCTGTGGATTTCCAGCCACTGTCTTCCGGGGATCTTTTCCGGACAGATCTTCTGGCGCAGGTCCGTGTCAAATACTTCGGCCCCGCCTCCGGTCATGCATTCAAGTCCCGCATCCTGCAGGTCGATGAGTACCTGCTCCACGGGCTTGCCGTATTCTTTGGACAGGAACGCGATCTCAACGGCGGTGAATGCCTTGACTGTCGCCTTGGGTCTTACCCTGCGGACCGTCCTGAGCATGGACAGGAAATAGTCGTAGGTCAGGGCCGGGTTGAGGCCGCCGACGATGTGGATTTCCCGGATGGGCTCGTCGATGCGGGACATGAGCCGGTCCCGGATCTCCTCCAGGGAGTAGACATAGCCGCCGGGCTGGCCTTCCCGTTTGCTGTACGCGCAGAATTTGCAAGCGTTCTGACAGACATTGGTGTAGTTGAGGTGCTGGTTGTAGACATAAAAGGCCTTGTCGCCGTGGATGGCCCGTCTGCGCATGTGGCCGAGTTCACCCAGATCGTGGACGGAAGCCTCGCGGGCCAGGTACAGCCCGTCTTCCTGGTCGAGCCGCCCGCCTTCCCGGACATGGCTCATGATCGTTGCGGTTCTATTCATAGCTGAGTACCCATTGCGGGCCAAAGGGGGTTGTGTTTTCTGGTATGATATTGAATGATGTCAGTATCTTGGAAAGAAATGATCGTTTGACCGGGGGACCTTCGAGCAGTCTGATCTCCTCGGTGATACCCAGTCCTTTTTTTAGACCGCGTACCGCTTCTTCGAATCCGCCCATTTTGTCAACCAGGCCGGCCTCCATGGCCTGTTTGCCGGTCATGGCCCTGCCGTCGGCCACCGGTTTGATGGCGGACGGATCCATTTTTCGGGCCGTGGCGATATCCGTGATGAACTGACCGTACAGGTCGTCGGCCAACCCCTGGAAGTATTTTTTTTCTTCGGGGGTCATGGGCCTGAACATGGTCCCGGCGTTCTTCAGGGACCCGCTGGTGATGGTCTGTTCCTTGATCCCCAGTTTTTGCATCATGCCGCCTATGTCCGTCAGCTTGACCTTGACCCCGATACTGGCCGTCAGGGTGCCCGGGTTGGCCCAGATTTCCGAGGCCCCGGCCGCGACATAGTACCCACCTGACGCTGCCACTGCCCCCATGGAGGCAATGGTCGGTTTGTCCCTGGCGATCCTTTTGACGGCCTGAAAGATCTCCTGGGAGGGACCGACCACGCCGCCGGGCGAGTTGACCCGAACAATGATCCCTTTGACCGAATCGTCCTTGTGCAGTTTGTCGATCCATGCCGTGATCCGCCGCGACGAGGAGATCATTCCGGTGACATTGACCACGCCGATTTTTTCCCCCCCGGACATCCACCCCGGCTTGTCCTCGGAAAAGAAGAAGGTGGCGAACACGTACATGCTCCCCATGAGCAGGACAATGGCTACAAGGATGAGCATGGTCCCGAACAGGAAGGGGTGGCGGGCGCTGAATCTTACGGACTGCTGCATGATGACCTCGGGCGGATGGGGTACTGGCTACAAGAAGGTTTCCTAAAACACCCTATATAGGCGAGAAGGAGAACGTTGTCACTGGTTGGCCGTCATTCGACCAGGCCGACCAGGTCATAGGTCTTGGTCTCGTCGATACGGGCCCGGACGGATCGTCCCGGTCCGACATCCGGGCCGCTCACATAGGTCACCCCGTCCACCTCCGGGGCCTGGAACCAGGTCCGTCCGGTGAAGAGTCCTTCCCAGTCCGGGCAGGGGGCGTCCACGAGAACCGACTGGAACGTGTCGGTATATTTGGCCAGACGCTCCTGGCAGATGGCGGCCTGGATCTCCATGAGCCGATTTCTGCGCATCTCCTTGACCCCCTGCTCCACCTGTCCGTCCATGGCCGCGGCCGGGGTCCCTTCTTCGGGAAAGAAGGTGAACACCCCCATGTGGGTGAACCGGATGTCTTGAACCGTCTGGACAAGGTGTTCGAAATGTTCGTCCGTTTCCCCTGGGTACCCCACGATCATGGTTGTGCGGATGGCCGCATCCGGCATGTGGGAACGGATTCTGGAGACTATCTCCCGGGGATCATGCATGAACGGCCGGCCCATGGTCTTTAATATGTCCGGATGGGAGTGCTGGAAGGGGATATCCAGATAGGGCAGTAACGGCTGGCCGCAACCGGCCAGAAAGGCGAGCCGGTTTTCGGTCAGTCCGGCCGGATAGAGGTACATCAGGCGGAGCCATTCAAGCCCGTCCAGGGGCAGGATCCGTTCGAGCAGGGCCTCCAGCCCGTTCTGCATGCCCAGGTCCCTGCCGTAGGCGGTCACGTCCTGGGCAATGACCACCAGTTCCTTGATGCCCTTGGCCAAAAGATCCTTGGCCTGGTCAACGACCGTGTCCACGGGCTGGCTGACCAGGGGGCCGCGCAGGGATGGGATGGTGCAGAACCGGCAGGAATTGTCGCAGCCTTCGCTGATCTTGAGATACCCGTATCCCGGAGAAGTGGATAGGGCCCGGCCCTTTTCAGTGGCTATTTTTCGGCGGAGTTCCTTGGCCAAGAAGGCTGGAATCTGATTCTGTTCGGGTATGGTCAGGAACAGGTCCACTTCCGGGAGTTCCTGGCGCAGTTCCTGTTCATAGCGCATGACCAGACATCCCGTGACAACGAGCAATGGTTTGGGGTCGAGGTCAGCGATGGTTCCGGACGTTTCCAGAATGGTCTGCACGGATTCCTGTACGGCCGGTTCGATGAACCCGCAGGTGTTGATGAGCACGACATCGGCCTCTTCCGGGGTATCCACGGGCTCGATGGACGTAAGCATTGTGCCGAGCATGACTTCCGTGTCGACCCGGTTCTTGGGGCACCCGAGGCTGATCGTGTGGATACGGATGGTGGTGTTGGATGTATTGGTCATGGTTGTTTTGGGGTGGGAGGGTGAGAGTGGGCGCAGTTTTGCCGTGGGTTGTAGGGGCGGTCCTTCGCGATGAAAAATAAAGATATTGCTGGTAATGGTGGTTTTACCCGGGGGGGGCAACGCATGATCACTGTATCTGATCGTCTCTAATCGAGAGTGAATTGCATCCCATCGGTATACCGGACCGTCTCTTTGGTGATGCCCAATTGTTGGAGTCGGTCCACGTTTGCTCTGCGGAACCCCCAGAGTTCACCGCTGTATTTGCTGGGAACGGTCAGGGAGACAGGGGGATGGCCTAGACGACCGGCATATTCTCCGATGATTGCAGCCAGGGCCCTGGAGCGGACCATATTCCCCAGGCTGGGGTGCCAGGGACCGGCCAGAACATTGTCCACGAGCAGGGGCTCGGGGGTCAGGCCGATGCGGATGACAGCGATATCCCCGGCCCAGAGTTGTCGGACGGCGCGGGAGAGTTGGGCTGTGGTTTTTTCGATATCCGGGGGCACGTACCTGCCCTGGCGGAACCAGGCTGCCAGGACGGTTCCTTCGAGCACCAGGCAGGGGTAGAGACGGACGATTTCCGGTCGAATCCGGCAGCATTCGCGGATATCCCCATCCCAGGTTTGGTCGGTATGTCCCGGCAGACCCGGGAGCATCTGCAGGCCGAGTTCGAGACCGGCCTTGCGAACCATGGTACAGGCGGCCAGGGCTGTTTCCCGATCATACTGCCGGTTGGCCCGGTCAAGGATATGTTGGTCAAAGCTTTGTATGCCCAGCTCGACCATGTCCAGCCCCTGTCCGGCGAGTTCATTGAGCATGTCGGGAGTAATGGCATCGGGTCTGGTCGAGCAACGGATGTGGGAGATCGTTCCGTTTTGCTTGTATTCGTTCCCCAATCCGAGGAACCGGGACACCCATTCCTTGGGGATCGCCGTGAATGTTCCGCCAAAAAAACCGAGTCCCAGGGGGGGCAAATGGTCAGCCCGCCGTTTGGCGAGGACGGTAGCGAGTCCATCGAAACTGTCATCCAGGCGTTGTCCTTTTTTTCCTGTTTGCAGGTTCTGGGAGCAATATGTGCATCTGCCCGGGCACCCCTGGAAGGGTAAAAACACGGGGATTGTTTTGGGTTGCCTGCGTTCAGGTTCCGGATGTTTGAATGATATCATATAGTTATATAGATGTGTGGGTACGTGTCAACTATGGGCCGATAGCCTCTGGAATCCGGATCCGTCCAATCTGATCGGTGGGTCCAGGGGCACAGTAACCTTTTTTGACATCTTATCGGTTTAACTGTTTATTTCGCTTGAAAACCATTGTCTGTTTGTGTAAGGATATGAATAAACACGCTGTACCTTCCTTGAAGGATCATAATCATCGTGATAACATAAAACTATCCAATCCTTTTCAACGCTCTAAATATGCCAGGAGAAAAGTGATGAGTTCAAGGACATTGACCAAGGCCGATATCGTCAACGCGATCTACGAGAAGACCAACCGGAACAGGGCCGAGGTGAAAAAACAGGTCGAAAGCCTGCTTGGGATAATGAAGCAGGCCATCAAGAAGGACTATGCCCTTTTGAGCAGTGGATTCGGCAAATTCGAGGCCTATGAAAAAAAAGCGCGCAAGGGAAGGAATCCTCAGACCGGAGAAAGTATCATTCTGCCGCCGCGCAAGGTGGTGGTCTTCCGGATCTCGAGAAAATTTAGATCAGAACTCAATCCGCAAGAATAAAACAGGAAGGGGAGCGGTCCGCGAGGTGGGCTTTGGCCTGCCTGGCTCCGGCCAATGTCCGGAAACGGCCCGCATGGACCTGCCAGAATTTCTTGCCCCGTACCATGACCGAATGGAGTCTGGTCTGGTCGTATCCTTCCGACCGCAGTCCGTCACGCAGGACCAACGCGTTTTTTTTCACAGTGAATGCACCTACTTGAACGTAGAACGGGCCGGTGATAGTCGTCCCGGATGTTCCCAGTGTTGAGATGCGGACCCGGGCTGTTCCAGGCCCGACGACACCCAGATCCTTGGCCGCCCGGAAGGAGAGGTCAAGGATTCTGTTTTTTGCGAAGGGCCCACGGTCGTTGACCATTACTATGGTTTCCTTGCCGCTATCCAGGTTGGTGACCTTAAGGCGTGTATGCATCGGAAGGATCCGGTGGGCGGCGGTCCGTTTGTGCATGTCATAGATTTCTCCACTGGCCGTCAGTCTGCCATGGAATTTTTTTCCATACCAGGAGGCAACCCCCGTTTCCGTGTAATTTTTTGCTGAAGAGACAGGGGTGTAGGTCTGCCCCAGAACCGTGTATCTCTTTTGGGTCCCATGTGTTTCTGTACGGGGCGGGATATTGGCTGGGGATGGCGAGGGCTGACTGACCACGGTTTTTCGGGCGCATCCCGAGGCAGCGAGCATCCAGGCCATGGCTATCAGCAAGAGAAATCTCCCGGGGGGAAGGGGGGTGTTCATGTGCTACCCTCTTGGAAATGTAAAGAGAACATATTTGACCGGTAAGCGGACGTCTATCCATGGATGATGATCCGCGGACGATTTTTTGGGGCAAAGGCATGGGGATACAAATTGGAACAAGCCGGGCCTGTCACCGACAGGAGCCGCGCATGTCCTTGGGAAACCTTTGACAGCGTCACGACATCTCTCTACCAAAGGCCTATGTTGCAACATACCAGAATACTGTCCTGCATACTTTTTGTGTGTATGCTGTCAATGTCCTTGGGAGCCCGTTGCGCTCCGTGTGCCTATCCGTCCCAGGAGTTCAAGGAGGGGTGGCATGGATTCCAACGACTGCTCAAGGATCCCCGCAGAGCCAAGTACCGGTCCAACTGGTATGCGGTCAAGGACCACTTCCAAAGGGCATATACCCGTTCGCCCAAGGGATCATACGCACCTAAGTCCCTGTATTATATGGGACGGGTCTATGATGAGATGTCCAAGGTTTCCATGTTGCGTTCGGATGCCTTGCAGGCCGTGGATTATTATGGCCGGGTCGTTCTCCGTTTCCCCAAACACTCCTGGGCCGACGACGCCCTGTTCCGACAGGCCGGGGTTGAGTTGAACCAGCTCAAGGACAGGGACCGGGCCTACCTCTCCTTGTTGTCGGTTGTCCATACCTACCCAAAAGGGGATATGGCCCCCAAGGCCAAAAAACTTCTTGAAAAAATCGACCGGGATAATCGCAAACCCGCCCGGGTGTCCCCGAAAAAAAATCCGGATCCGCCCGTATGTACGGATCCCGCTCCCGGAAAAAAATCCGCAAGCACTCCCCCCGCGTCACCAAAAGAGGGGGCCCATCTCGTCCATATCCGCCATTGGTCAAGCAAGGATTACACCCGGGTCGTACTCGATCTGGATGGTCAGACCGGATTTTACAACAGACTGCTCAAGCCCGATCCCCATTTGAAGACACCGCATCGGCTTTTCGTGGATCTGAAAAAGACCCGGCTGGACAAGAGCGTCCCCGATGAAGAACGCATCGCCGACGGCATCCTGCGCTCCATCCGAACGAGCCAGCATTCATCGGACGAGGTTCGGGTGGTCCTGGATATAGATTCAATTGATAATTCCAGGGTCTTTTCTCTTTCCAATCCCTTCCGTGTGGTCATCGATGTCTATGGTGACAAGCAGAAAACGAACCCGCCCAAACCCCTGCAAAAAATGGCCGCGACCGTGGCCAAGAACAAGGCCGCCGTGGGCAAGAACGCTCGGGATAAAAAGGTCGCCCGGAGTCTTGTGGAGCAGCTGGGGCTGAAAATCAAGACGATCATGATCGACCCCGGGCATGGGGGGAGGGATCCCGGTGCGGTGGCCAACAAAATCCTGGAGAAGGACGTCAATCTGAAAATGGCCAAGATCCTGGGCAAGAAACTGACCCGCAAGGGATTTAAGGTCCTGTACACACGGACGAAGGATGTCTTCATTCCCCTTGAAGAACGTACGGCCATGGCCAATGCCAAGGACGCGGATCTTTTTATCTCCATCCATTGCAATGCCTGCCGGGATAAGCGGGCCCACGGACTTGAACTCTATTATCTGAACCTGGCCAAATCAAGGGATGCCGTCAGGGTTGCGGCACGTGAAAACGCGGTGTCCGTTAAAAAGATCAGCGATCTCCAGGTCATTCTCACCGATCTGATGCTCAATTCCAAGATCACCGAATCCAAGGACCTGGCCAACGATATCCAGAACCGGTCCCTGCATCGGGTCAGAACCAAGTACAAGGTCAATGACCATGGGGTCAAAGGGGCCCCTTTTTATGTGCTCATGGGCTCCAAGATGCCGGCGGTCTTGGCGGAATTGGGGTACATCACCAACTATACCGAGGCGAAGCGTCTGCGTTCCACCGCCTATCTTGAGCGGCTGGCCGACGGTATGGTCCAGGGGGTTTTGGCCTACCAGCAACGCATCGAGGGGATCGCCAAACTGCAATAGGGCCGGTGGAGTTACCATGGAGATTGTCGGCCAAATGTCATACAAAAGACACGTACATGGGCAAGAAGGACAATGTATTGCAGAGATATCTGCCTTCCCGTCCTCGGTTTTTGGTCCCCTTCCAATCCTCCGTGGATCCTATCCGGACCGGCGGACTGCGGGGGGCTCTCGGGATGGTGACGCGCCACAAGAGAGGAAACACGGATGATTATCCCTGTGGGTACCCTGGTCAATGCCATGGCCGTAATTCTCGGCAGCGTGGCTGGTTTGCTGCTTCGGGAGCGTTTTCCCGAGCGCATTCGGGTTGTCGCGTTCCAGGGCGTAGGGCTGTGTGTCCTGGTCATCGGGATGCAGATGGCCTTCAAGAGCGATAATGTGCTCATCGTTGTCGTTAGTGTACTGCTCGGGGGTATTGCGGGCGAACTCCTCCAGCTTGAAAAACTTTTCGAAAGGTTGGCCCTGAAACTCAAGAGAGTGATCCGCTCATCGAATCCCTTGTTCACTGACGGGCTCGTTTCCGCCTCGTTGATTTTTTGTATCGGTGCTCTGGCCATTGTCGGCTCCTTTGACGAAGGGATCAGGGGGGACCATTCACTCCTGTTCACCAAGGCCGTCCTCGATGGATTCACCTCGGTCATTCTGGCCACGACGTATGGGGTCGGGGTCCTTTTTTCCGCAGTCCCCATTCTCGTTTACCAGGGGAGTCTGACGCTCTTTGCCTCCTCGTTCCAAACGGTGTTCTCTCCGGAGATCATCAGTCAGCTCACCGCGACCGGGGGGGTGTTGATCCTGGGAATCGGCATCAATATTCTCGAGATCAAACAGATCCGCATTTCAAGCATGCTCCCTTCCCTGGTGATCGTCGTCGGCATGACGATGTGGTTGGTATAGGCTGTCGGGAAATCGGTGGGTGATAAGAGGACAATCAAGGGAGAGGGAAATAGTTGGGCAGGAAATCGTCTTGTAATTTATTGGTTCCTTTGGACACCGGGAGTACCCCTTGAACAAGCGTGAATCGCTCAATCAGATCGTACGTTATTTTGTCAACAATAATGGCGGGTTTCTGGTCGTCAGCAAGGATGCTCTGTTTGTCAGGATATTCCAGGGGTTTATGAAGGCCCTGAAAATACCGGCGGATTGTCTCCACTGTGACCAGCTGGGAACGCACTATCTCAAGGAGATCAGGTCACTGCTCGGGACCTATTCGAGACTGATTGTCTTTATCGAGTCATGTAACGATGGCAAGAACAACGCGCCGTATTTCAGGCAGATAAAGGATATCCTCGAAGACCAGGTGACCATCATCTGCATATGTAGCGAAACCGGTCGGGAAGCCATGGGGCTTTTTTTGGAGATGGGGGCGGACAACACTATCGTCAAGCCCGCCTCCATAGACACCATCGTCAAGAAGATCGCTTTTTCCATCAAGCCGAACAACCTGCGTGTCCTGGTCAGTAAGGCCAAGAAGGCCATCTCCCAGAACAACCTCAAGACGGCCCGGGTCATTGCCGAGGAGATTTTCAAGACCAATCCGGAAAGCACTATCGCCCATGTGCTCATGGGCGACATCCACCGGCGCAAAAGTGAGTATTCCCAAGCCGAGTCGTATTACAAAAAGGCTTCCAGGACCGCCCGTATGCATCTCAAGCCCCTGGAACGGCTCGTTGACCTGTACACCGATACGGACCAGCTCACGGAGAAGCTCCGGGTTCTCAAGGTGATGGACAGGCTTTCACCACTCAATCATGAGCGCAAAATGGCCATCGGCGACACCTATGCCCGGCTGGGGGAAAGGAGGCGCAGTGTCCGGTACTATGAAGAGGCCCTGGATCTCGTTGCCCGGCAGGCCAACGAGATGAAAAGCTATTCGCGCATGGAGGTGGGCAAAAAGCTCATGCAGATCGATCCTGACCGCAGCTTCAAATATATGTCCGAGGCCCTGGAACTCAAATCCGAGGATTTGACCGAAAAGGATCTGTGGATGTTCAACGAGATCGGCTTGCACCTGCGCAAACAGGGGCAGTGGCAGGAGGCTATAGACTACTACGAAAAGGGCTCGCGTGTCTCGAATGGAGATTGGGGGATATCCTACAACATGGCCATGGCCTATTTCCAGGGCAAGCATTACCGCAGGGCCAAGGAACACGCCGAGCAGGCCATGGAGTGGTACCCGGAAATGCTCAATGTCGATGCCAACATTCCTTACAACATCGCCCGGATCTACTATCGACTGGAGGCCTATCCAGAAGCGCAGCAATACGCCAAGATCGCCTGCAACAACGAACCGGGCCATGCTCCGGCCCAAGAACTCCTTGGTAAACTGGCTGACTTCTGAGCCCCAAAAACGTGCACCAAGCGCCAACGCCCAAACCCATGGAACATCCTGGGCCAAGTCCGTGAATGATGTGTTTGGGGCGTCTTTTCTGGTCGTCCCCTTTTCCTTCCTCATCTTTTTGTGATACCCCCGTTTTATATCGTCGCCCCGGCATCGACCAACGTGCTCAGTCGTTTTGGCAGCTCAAGATGCCACTGTGCACGGTATCCGGTATTGTCTTTACGCGTTATTTGGTAACAGCAACAGAAGGAGATTTTCTTGGCGAAGCGCGAAGTTCTTGATCAGATTGTCCGCTATTTTGTGTCCAATAACGGCGGATTTCTCGTTGTCAGTGATGACATGACGTTTGTGAGGACATTCCGGGGACTAACCCGCGCCCTGGGTATCACGCAGGAGTGTTTGCAGTACGAGATCGCTGCCGACAAGTATATCCGCCGGATCCACAAGATGCTCAAGCAGTACGGTCGGTTGATCCTGTTTGCGGAGGCGTCCATCGGGGATGTGAATATCACTTCGCATTTCCGGCAGATCAAGGATGCCCTGGATGACAGGGTGGTCATCATTTGTCTGAGTACGGAGATGGACCGTGACGTTCTCTGCCTCTTTCACGAATTGGGAGCGGACAATATCATTGTCAAACCGGTTTCCATCAACTCGATCATCGAGAAGATCGCGTACACCATCAAGCCGAACAATATGCGCAATCTGGTCGGCGGGGCCAAGGAGGCCATCGAAAAAGGGGAATTCGATACCGCCCGCAAGGCCATTGATGAACTTCTTGAAATCAATGCGGAAAGCTCCATCGCCAATATCCTTTTGGGGGATATCCACCGGATAAACAAGGAGTACGACGAGGCCGAAGCCCGGTATAAAAGTGCCTCGAGCAAGGCCAGAATGTATCTCGAGCCCATGGAGCGGTTGGTGGAGTTGTACAACGAGACCGGAAATGTTGGGGCCCGCATTGCCATGCTCGAAAAGCTGGACAAGCTTTCTCCCCTGAACCATAAGCGAAAGATCGTCATCGGTGACGCCTATACCGGTCAGGGAGACGTCTCCAAGGCCCGTGAGTTCTATAACGGCGCCGTGAGCGTCGTGCGCAAACACGCCAGGGACCAGGTCGTGGTATCGCTCATGGAGGTGGGCCAAAAGGTCATGGATGCCGATCCGGAACAGGGACTCAGCTACATGAACGAGGCCATGGAGATGAAATCAGATGATTTTACCATGCAGGACATGTGGATGTTCAATGAGATAGGAAGGAACCTTCGCAAGCAGGGCAAATGGGAGGAGGCGGTCTCCTATTATACCACCGCACTGGGCATTGCGCCGGACAATGGTGGACTGTATTACAACCTGGCCATGGCCTACTTACAGGGGAAGAGTTATTTCAAGGCGTTGGAATATGCCAACAAGGCGCTGGACAGGGACCCCGACCTGCTTGGAGCCAATGTCGGCGTCCCCTACAGCCTTGCCCGGATCTGTTTCCATACCGAAAGATACGCACAGTCGAATAAGTACATCCGCATGGTTCTGCAAAAGGACCCTGACCACCAGGGGGCCATGGGGCTGCAGAAGCGGTTACAGAAAAACGGGGTTTGATCTTGGGCCCATTCTGGGCGCCCACCCTTTCCATGTACCTGGCCGCGATGGATCCTGGAACGGATCGGCCATGGTGGTACGCACTCCAATCCCCCAAATGACCACGTACCAATGTGCGCCTTGTCGATCAGATGGGTGGAGCTATGGTCACGAGAACCCGCAGGTCCGTGGTCGCTCGAATGCCATGTGGTGTTTTGATCTGGCAGACGAGAATATCTCCCGGCTTCGCTGGGAGGGCCGTATCGTTTGCCCCCAGAAATTCGCCTGTTCCCTTGATGACGGTTATGCTCACCTCTCCGTCGATGCCATGGGAATGGACCGGGAGTTCCTGGCCGGCCTTGAAGTTGAAATTGAGGATTTTGAAGTTTTCGGAATCGTGGACCAGCAGGGTTTTGAAGGCCATGTCGTTGAAGCTTCCCTGGTCGAACAGATTGATCGTTTTCACGGTTTGCCTCCTGGTTTTGGGGGGATGCACGGGTGGTCATCGGAAGGAATGGGAAACCAAGACCGGTTTGGAGCGTGGCGTTTCCAACCACGGAAGTGGTCGGTAGCATAAGGAAACGGTCCCGGGAAAGGATTCTTCCATTTCCGGCAGTACATCATCCCTCGGGCTTCTGGTTGTAGAACGGTTGGACTCCGTCGCCGGAGGTGGACAGGGTGATGATCCTGACGGGGATGTCGGCACCTGCCGTTTCAAGGGCCGTTGTGATCAGTGAGGGCAATCCCCCACAGCAGGGAACCTCCATGCGTAGAACCGTGATGGATCTGGGCGGGTTGCTCCGGAAGATCTCCACGAACTTGTCCAGATACGGGGCGGTATCGTCGAATTTTGGACAGCCCATCATGACTACCCTGCCCTGAAGGTAGTCCGCATGAAAATTGGGGCTGGAGACCGCTGCACAATCCGCTGTCACAAGAAGATCGGCGTCTTTGAGAAACGGTGCCGTGGGCGGGACCAGCCGTATCTGCACGGGCCAGTGGGACAGGGCCGTGCCGTGTCTTGGACCCTTGTTCTGCCGGGCGGGTTGGGGCTGCAGGCTGTGCGTCATTGCCGAAGGACATATGGGCGCGGTCCCGGGGCGATCCGTTTGTTCCTTGGCCGCCTTTTCCGCCAGAAATCGTTCCACCGCCTCGGGGTCGAATTCGTCGGCCTCGCGTTCCACGATGTTGAGGGCTCCCTGGGGGCAATGTCCCAGGCAGGCGCCCAGGCCGTCGCAAAGATTGTCGGATACAACCTTGGCCTTACCATTGATGATCTGGATGGAACCCTCGGCACAACTGGGTACACACTGGCCGCAACCGTCGCATAACTCTCTGTCGATGTGTATGATTTTCCGCATTTTTTTCATAATATACTTCCTGTGTATCGGGGTTGTTGTCCCGGTGGTGGTGCGTCCGGTATAGGGAGGCAGAGGGCCGGATGCCTTGATATAGGTCAAAAAATACAGGGAGGCGGGAGACACTCTACGGATGCACGAATACGCGCACGGCATGTATGAACCGGGGGAAAGGGCACGGCGCGCCGTGCCCCTACGTGGTGTGGAATTGGCGGACGATAGTTACGCCGCTGCTCGTGCCGAGGCGGGTGGCACCGGCATTGAGCATGGCCAGGGCGTCGTCGAGGGTTCTGATTCCGCCGGATGCCTTGACCCCGAGGCCGTGGGGGGCAACCAGGCCATGCAGCAGGCGGACATCTCCGATGGTTGCCCCGGCCGCGCCGAATCCGGTGGAGGTTTTGACCATGTCCGCACCCCCGGCCACGCAGAGTTCGCAGGCGGTGCGTTTTTCTTCTGTGGTCAGCAGGCAGGTCTCGATGATCACCTTGAGCAGCCTTTTTTCCCGGTTCCTATTTTTGGATTGATGGCAAAGATCGGCAATAGTCCGGATATCTTTTTCAACCACCTTGTACTCTTTGTTTTTAAGGGCCCCCATGTGGATGACCAGGTCGATTTCCCGGGCCCCATTTTCCAATGCTTCCTGGGCCCCAAAAGCCTTTGTGCGGGGTGTTTGCGCTCCCAGGGGAAATCCTACGACCGAGGCCACCCCGACCTGTGAACCGGATACCGCTCCGTGCGCCAATGGGACATAACAAGGATTTATGCACAGACTAACAAATTGATATTGTTTGGCTTGTTCGCAAGCTGCAAGAATATCCTCCCGCGTGGCATCCGGTTTCAACAGGGTGTGGTCGATACTGTTCGTAAGTTCGGCAAGGGTGATTGTATAAGGGGCGGCAGGCATGTCGATTGTTCCTTGTATGTTCGTTGTTCTGTTCGTATCCACGAAATGGTTGTTCGTTTCTGGGCAGGTGATGTTCCTGATTGCTGGAAAAATCGTGGGGGCGGACCTATGTGTCCGCCCTTATTTGCTCGAATCCCGGGGGCAGGAAGGACGGCTAGCGCTTTTGCCGGGACACGGGCCTTTATGGGACCGAACGTTTGAGCAATCCGTGGCGTCCAGCACGTGTTCGTGCAGCCTGGGTATCAAAGTGCTGATCGTATTTCAACAGGGTAACACTTTGGGATTTCATGTTTTGTTCCTTCTTTTGGGGGCGATGGATGGTTGTTGTCTCCTGTTTTCCACAGATTTTGTCCCAATTGTTCGTAATAGTGGAAACCCCGGTTGATCCTAGCTTGCCGGTGGAGGCCATTGTTCGTTCCATGTTCCCTTATTGTTCCTTGTCCGGTGTTTTTTTGCGTTGAACGAGATCGTGTATCCCGGCATGGGCTCAAATCCGGGCAACTCCGAGGAAGATGGTATGCAGGGTGGTCACTACAATCGTGAAAACCATCCTGGCCTTGCCCGGAATCAGCATGGGCGCGGAAAAGGTCAGTGCGCCGTGCTTGCATGCGCTCACGCAATCCCCGCACAGGGTGCAGGTGATGTGCGGCCTGCCCTGTTCCAGAGCATGCAGGTCCAAAGCGTTGTATCGGCAGGCGGGAAGGCAGGCCCTGCAGCGGGTGCAGGAGGAATCAATGCGGATGCGCCATGGAGCCAGTTTTCCCAGGTAGTTGATCAGGATGCCCATGGGGCAGAAGGTCGTGCAATGGACCATGGTTCCGCTCTTTCCGGAAACAAGAACCATGACCCCGATCCCGAGCAGGCCGAACATGGCAGCCATAAGGACGGCAATGACCATGGGAACCTGCAGGTAGCGCAGCCCAAGCGCTAAGATCACGACCAGGATGAGGATGGTCCAGCGAAGAGCCCGTGTCCACCCCGGAAGCGAGCGGGGCTTGTACCGCGCGGCCATGAGGTTGTCCCAGGCTCCGATGTAGCACAGATGGCTGCACCAGGCCGGGCCGACCAGGAGCAGAGTAGATCCAAGCAGTATGGGCATGAAAAAACCTTCTCCCCTGAATAACGGTCCTGCCAGAATGAGGGCTGGAACCGGTAGGTGGAGCTTGCCGGTCATCAGACATTGGTCGATACCGAGCATGCCGAGGAGGAACTGGCCAAAAAAGACCAGGGAGAAGAGAAGCCAGACTGTGCGCCGGGTTGTGGCCTGGGTTTGGGGATCGAGCAGCCGGCCGCATACCCAGGCCGCGTACAGGGCCAGGATAAAGATTTCCAGCGGCCCGGATCCCGGGATGAACCGATCGGCCAGGAGCAGGACCATAGGGGATTGTTGCCGGATGGCCAGAAGCAGGCCGCCCACAAGCACAAAGGCCATGGCCCGAGCCGGATCATGGGAATCGCCCCGGACAAAGAATCGACGCCCCGGCCCCCTGGCCAGAGCGAGTATGCAATAGCCGGCCACGCCCATGACCGCCACCATGATCACCGCCAAGCGGATCCAGGGAAGGTCAGCCGCCACCCGGAACTGGATCAGCGTGACCAGGGTTTGCGACCATATGACCAGTCCCCAGGCGAGGAGTGGAATGCATGCCTGCCTGACCCATGACCGCTTGGTCCATACAAGGGCGGTAAAGAGAACAAGGGCCATGGCCATGCCGGTCCCACCGAATCGAAGGGCATGGGCGGCCAGAAGGAGAATACTCAGAGAGGTCAGGATGATTGTGGGCATGGTTGGTTGCGTAGCGGGTGGAAGAGAGAGGGTGCAGAAGGATATAGGATATACGGTATAGGATGTAGGACCCGATACGTCTTGCATTCCGGCAGGACCATTGACTGTCTCCGGTCTCCCGCCTCCCGTCTCCGATCCTCTATCCTATATCCTCCATCTCCCGAACTACTTGACCTGGGTCAATCCATACGGTGAAAGAAGGCATGCAAACTGAAAAGATCGTGGATATTTTGGAGAGGGTGGACCTGTTTGACGGGCTGGATGCCGAGTATCTGTCCATCCTGGCCGGGATCGCCAGGAACGTGCGCATGGACAAGGGCCGGACCATCTTCTGGGCCGGGGATGCGGGCAAGGGCTTTTATCTGGTCCGGTCGGGCAGGGTCAAGATTTTCAGAACCTCCTTCGCGGGCAAGGAGCAGATTCTGCATGTGTTCGGATTCGGGGAGGCCTTTGGCGAGGTGGCCGTGTTTGCCGGGGACAGGTTTCCCGCCTCGGCCGTGACCCTGGAGCCTTCGGAATTGTTGTTTTTCCCCAGGGATGCGTTCCGCAAACTCCTGGCCAGGGAGCCGGAGCTGGCCCTGCAGATGCTGGCCCTGCTGTCCAGGCGGTTGAGGGCCTTTGTGAATAAGGTCGACGAACTCAGTCTCAAGGAGGTTCCTGCCCGGCTGGCGGGCCACTTTCTCCTTCTGGCTGCGGCGGGCAGGGGCGATTCTTTTGAACTCGATCTCTCCAAGACCGAACTGTCCAAATATCTGGGGACCATCCCGGAAACCCTCTCACGGACCCTGAAGAAGCTGGAGAGGCAGAAAATCATCAGCGGGAACGGGGCATACATCGAAATCGTCGATCGGCCGGCGCTCGAGGAGGTGGCAGGGGGATTGGTCCGGTTGTGAAAATATGCGGACGGGAAGAGCCGGGGCGGGCAGTGGAGGTGCCCGTCTCGGATTTCCGGTGGAGGGGAGAGAGATCCGCTGTCAGGAATGGCCGGGAAGAACCTGCCTAATGTCTGGTTCCATGGGGCAGATGGCGGAAGAAATCGAGGACGGAACGGACATTCGGTCCATGGGGGTGTTTACAGTCATGCCGTGCGTTGTTGATGGTCCATGTCCCTGCGCTGCAGGTGTTGCAGCCGAAGGTTGCAAGGTGGTTGTAGTAGCGGTCCATGGCTTTGGTGATGGCGCTGACAAAGAGCATGTTACCTCCCTCGGGTGATGGTTGATGGAAAACGGGCCAGAGATATTTTGGCCCCCAAAGAACCAATCTGTACGCCTTATGTGATTGATTGCAATGATTGTGAAAAAAAAAGCTTGGTCCCAATACAATTTCTTGACGACAACGGCAGGGCGAGATTTTGTGGCAAGGGAGCGCGCTGTGAGCATTCTCGGGTCCAGAGGCTCGGCGTTTTCGGAAATATGGACGATTGATCCATGTGATTGCGTGTAAATACCAATACGGGAAGAAAAACAGGGGAGGGGGACCATGAAGACATCTTGTACGGTTGTTCTGGGTATCATGCTCGTTCTAATGGGTACAGCACCGGGCTATGCCGGCTGGGGGGATGTGGTCGGAGGTGTTGCAGAATCCCTGACCGGCTCGGATTCCGGTAAGGACGGATCGAAGCGGGGGGCCAAGGCCTCGGACAGCGAGGTCATCAAGGGGCTCAAGGAGGCCTTGGTTTCGGCCGCGCAAAAATCGGTGAAAGCCCTGGGGACCGAGGATGGTTTTTTGAAAAATCCCGAGGTGTCCATTCCCGTGCCCGGTCATCTGTCCATGGTGGCCACGGGACTCGAAAAGATGGGGCAGGAGCAGCTGGTGGAGGATTTTGTGGTCAGCATGAACAGGGCTGCTGAAAAGGCCGTTCCCAAGGCCACCCCCATCTTTCTGGACGCCGTCAAGTCAATGAGCCTGGAAGACGCCCGCAAGATTTTGAACGGCAAGAATGACGCAGCAACCGTGTATTTCAAGGACCACACCGCAAAAGAGCTGACCAAAGAATTTGCTCCGCTGGTCAAGGAGGCCACGGACAGCGTCAACGTGACCAAATATCTCAAGGCCATGCAGGACAGGGCCAAGTCCATGGTCGGCATGGGCGGGATGAGCATGGGTGACATTGACGAGTATGTCACCGAAAAGGCCCTGGACGGCCTGTTCGCGGTCATGGCCGAGAACGAGGCCGCGCTCCGCAAGGATCCCATGGGGCAGGGATCGAAATTGCTGCAAAAGGTCTTTGGTTTCGGGAAATAGGGGGGACGAGGGAAGACGTGCGCAGTGCACAGTACGCAAGGAACGATCGGTTGCAGTGAACAACGGAAAGGGTGCGGTTCAATATGGACCGCACCCTTTTTTTGAGGAAGTCCCAGTATGGGGCCTGAAGGTCCCATACCTCCCCTATACTGGATATGGGCACCGCGCAATAATATCTCAACTTGATTCCGGGAGTATGGTATCTTCTGCTGCGTACCGACGGCTGCAGGTTCTGCTGCCCATATTGTCTACGCCGCCCCTTCCTGGATTTTCTGACGGTAGACGACAATATCTTCCACCGTGAGGACGGGTAAACTATGTTTCTGACCGATGGCTATGATTTCCGGGAGCCGGGCCATGGTTCCGTCGGGGTTGGTCACTTCGCAGAGGACGCCGTAAGGCTTGAGACCGGCCAAGCGCATCAGGTCCACGGTGGCCTCCGTGTGGCCGCGGCGTTCGAGCACGCCGCCGGGGCAGGCCTTGAGGGGAAAAACATGCCCCGGGGAGTGGATGGATTCTCGGGTGGCGTCCTCGGCAATGGCCGCCTGGATGGTGGTGATCCGGTCGGCTGCGGAAACACCGGTGGTCACCCCCTGGGCCGCCTCGATGGAGACGGTGAAGGCGGTCTTGTAGGCACTTTCGTTTTTGTCGACCATCATGGGCAGGTCCAGACGGCGGATTTTTTCCTCGGGCATGCACAGGCAGACGATCCCGCTGCACTCGCGGATGAGCATGGCCATCTGGGGGGGGGTCAGGGACTCGGCCGAAAAGATGAGGTCGCCCTCGTTTTCGCGGTCCGCGTCGTCTGTAACGAGCACACCCTTGGCGGAACGCAGGGCCTCGAGGGCCGTTTCCACACGCCGGATGGGTGAACCGAAGTTGTCGAGAAGGGACTGATTCATGGTAGGTCTCCTTGGGTATGATGGGGTACCAGAATCAGGGCGAAAGAAAAGACAGGAGCCCGCAACGGGCATCGGAAAGGAAACGCCGTGCAAAGGGGCGTGGCGTTTGGGAGCTGTCTCATCCTCTTTCATCCGGACTGTCACCGTCGGCCCCGGCCTCTCACCGGGTCTGCTGACCTTCCTGCCGTCAGGAAGCGCTCGCGGGCTTCCCGGAAAGCCGGGATACCGCCGGTGGGGAATTGCACCCCGCCCTGAGAATAAGTGGAAGAATTGCTACGCCGGGTGGAAGGCTATTGTCAATGGAAGAAAAGATTGGAGGGTATGGGGATATGGGGATATAAGATATAGGATATATGATATAGGATAAAAATCCCCGTCATCCTGGACGTGATCCGGGATCTTCGGGGGATGGGCTATTTTTCAGGACTCCACAGTGCCAAAAAAAGTCGGGGACTGCCTTGTTGTGGCAATCCCCGACTTCCCATGCATCCTATATCCCTATGCAGGCATATGCCCGCAACCCAAGAAAGGCTCTCACCGCCCGCTCGCAAACTCGCTCGAGGCATATGGAATATGCCGGGCGGTGAATGCTGGTTTACGCCTTTCGATTTTCTTGTTTTCTATGGCAGAATTTCACGAGTAAGGTACTATGTTTTGTATCCTGTATCTTGCATCCTATATCCTGAAGCGAAGCGCTCCTATATCTTTCACAGTTCTTCCACCCCGGGCTTGGGCTTGTTGTGTTCCATGACCGGGTTTTTCTTCTTTTTCCAGAAGTGTTCGCTCATGCCCTGGATGACCACGTAGAACACCGGAACGAAGAAGATCATCAGGAAGGTGGCCGAGATCATGCCGGCGAACACGGCCGTGCCCAGGGCCTGGCGGCTGGCGGCTCCGGCGCCGGTGGCAATGACCAGGGGGAAGACGCCCAGGATGAAGGCGAAGGCCGTCATCAGGATGGGTCTAAATCGTAGCCTGGCCGCCTCGAGGGCGGCTTCCCTGATGCCCTGCCCTGCCTCGTGTCCTTCCTTGGCGAATTCCGAGATGAGGATGGCCGTTTTACAGGCCAGGGCTATGAGCAGGACCATTCCTATCTGCGTGTACACGTTCACGTCCATGTGCCGGATGTACACGGCGATGCCCGTGCCGACGAGGGCCAGGGGAACGGCGAAGATGATGGTCAGCGGGAGTGTCCAGCTCTCGTACTGGGCGCACAGGACCAGATAGACGAAGATGATGGCCAGGGCGAAGATGATGGCCGTGGCCGATCCTGCCATCTTTTCCTGATAGGACATGCCCGACCAGGCGTATCCCATGGAGGTGGGCAGTTTGGCCTGGGCGATATTCTCCATCATGGTCATGGCCTGGCCCGAACTGACCCCGGCTGCGCCCTGTCCGTTCAGGGTGGCTGTGGGGTACATGTTGTACCGTGTGATCAGCTGGGGGCCGAGGGTCTTGCTCACCGTGACGATGGTGCCCAGGGGGATCATGTCGCCGTCATTATTGCGGACCTCGAGTTTCTTGATGTCCTCGACCCGACTGCGGTACTTGGCGTCCGCCTGGACCCTGACCTGGTAGGATCTGCCGAATATGTTGAAGTCGTTGACATATTTCGAGCCGAGATTGGCCTGCAGGGTGTTGAAGACATCGGACAGGGGGATGCCCAGGCTTTTGGTCTGGGTTCGGTCCACATCGGTGAACAACTGGGGGGTGTTCGCCCTGAAGGTGGAATAGACCTGGGAAAGGGTGGACTGGCCGTTGGCGGCCATGGCGATGTCCTGGGTCATCTGCTGCAGGGCGGTCAGGCCGACATCTCCCTTGTCCTGGATTTTCATTTCGAATCCGCCCGCCTGGCCCAGTCCCGTGATGGCCGGGGGAGCAAAGGCGAACACCGTGGCTTCCTGAATGTTTCCGGCGATCCGGTAGAGCTGACCGATCATGGCCTTGACGTCCAGCCCCTTGGGGAGACGTTCGTCCCAGGAGTCAAAGACCACCCAGATGGTCGCGGCGTTGGAGGCGGCTGCGCCGTCCAGCAGAGAATAGCCGGGCACCGAGATCCAGCTGCTAACCCCGGGGAGTTGGGCGATTTTCTTGTTCAGGGTATCGATGACGGCAAGGGTCCGCTCCTGGGAGGCCGCGTCCGGCAGCTGGACGCTGACCATGGCGTATCCCTGGTCTTCCGAGGGAACGAACCCCGTGGGAAGCTGGAGCATTCCCCATCCTGCGGCTGCGGCCAGTGCCACAAAGAGGACCATGCAGATAAAGCCGCGCCTGACCATGCCGCCAACAATAGCACCGTAGCCCTTCTGGAACTTGTCAAAGGTCCAGTTGAAGGCACGGGCGAAGATGTTGTGGTGCGAGGACGTGGGTCTGAGGATGATGGCGCACAGAGCCGGGGAGAGCGTCAGGGCGTTCAGGGCGCTGAACACCGTGGCCGTGGCAATGGTCAGGGCGAACTGCCGGTACAGGGCCCCGGTGATCCCACCCAGAAAGGCGGTGGGTACGAACACGGCCAGAAGGACCAGGGTGGTCGCCACGACTGGCCCGGTGACCTCGTCCATGGCCCTGATGGTTGCTTCCTTGGGAGGAAGACGGAGATCGTCCATGTTTCTGGTGGCGTTTTCCACCACCACGATGGCGTCATCCACCACGATCCCGATGACCAGGACGATGCCGAACAGGGAGAGCATGTTGATGCTCACCCCCAGTCCGGCCATGACCGCAAAGGTCCCGATGAGGGAGACCGGGATGGTGGCCGCCGGGATCAGGGTGGCCCGCCAGTCCTGCAGAAAGACCAGGATGACGATGAACACCAGGACAATGGCGATGAAGAGGGTCTCCACCACCTCGTCGATGGACGCGTTCACGAATTCCGTGGTATCAAAGGGAATGGAATAGTCGAGGTCGGTGGGGAACCCCTGTTTGAGCTCTGCCAGGCGGGATTTGACCTCCTTGGCCACGTCCAGGGCGTTGGCCCCGGGCTGCTGGTACACGGCTATGGCGGACGTGGGGATGCCGTTGGCCTGGCTGGTCATGTCGTAGCTCTGGGCACCGAGTTCCACCCTGGCGATGTCCCGAAGGCGGACCATGGCCCCGCCGGGCAGGGCCTTGACGATGATGGACTCGAACTGCTTGGCGTCGGTCAGCCGGCCCTTGACCGTGATGGAATACTGGAAGTCCTGCTCCTGGGGCGCCGGTGGCTGGCCGATCTGCCCTGCAGCCACCTGGACGTTCTGCTCATTGATGGCGTTGAGCACGTCGGTGGTGGTCAGCCCGCGGGCCTTGAGCTTGTTGGGATCGAGCCAGATACGCATGCTGTAGTCACCCGCTCCGAACACGGAAACCGAGCCCACCCCGTCGATCCTGGAGAGTTCATCCTTGATGTTGAGGGTGGCATAGTTGCTCAGGTACAGGGGATCGAAGGTGTTGTTCGGCGATGTCAGGGTGGCGAAGAGAAGAATGTTGGTGGACTGTTTCGACGTGGTCACGCCGATGCTCTGAACGGCTTCGGGGAGCGATGCCGTGGCCTGGCTGACCCGGTTCTGGACAAGGACCTGGGCCATGTCCAGATCGGTCCCGATGTCAAAGGACACGGTCAGGGAATAGTCCCCGTTGTTGGCGCAGGTGGAGGACATGTAGATCATGTCTTCGACCCCGTTGACCTGTTCCTCGATGGGCTGGGCCACGGTGTCCGCCAGAACCTGGGCGTTGGCACCGGGATAGTTGGTGGTCACCGAGATGGTCGGCGGGGAGATCTCCGGGTACTGGGCCACGGGAAGACTTTGGAGGGTGACCAGACCGGCGATGATGATCACGATGGAGACCACGGCCGCGAAGATGGGGCGGTTGATGAAGAAACGGCTGAACATGGGGACTCCTTATGCGGCTTCAGAGGGGGCGGATGTCTTGACCAGGCTCTCGGGCTTCACTTCCGTGGGAGCGACCACGGCACCTGGCCGGGCCTTTTGAAGGCCTTTGACGATGACCCGGTCGTCGGGTCCGAGTCCCTTGGTGATCACCCGCATGCCGTCGACCAGGGCTCCCTGGGTCACGGAGCGATATTCCACCTTGTTGTCCGTACCCACCACCAGGACGTACTCACCCTGCTGGTCCACACCCAGAGCCAGGTCGGGCACCAGGAGTGCGCCTTCTTCCTGGCCCAATGGCACCCGGATGCGGGCGAAGAGGCCCGGGAGCAGCCAGTGGTCTTCATTATCGAAGACCGCTCTGACCTGCATGGTCCCGGATGTCGACTGCAGCCGGTTGTCGATATAGTCGATGTTGCCTTCTGTGGGATAGCCGGGCTGATTGGAAAGCCCGAGGAAGGCCTTTTGCTTGGTATTGAGGGAAAATTTTTCGGTTTTGCAATGTTCCTGGTAATACAGGAGATCCCGTTCGCTGACCGTGAAATAGGCGAACATGGGGTTGTCATCCACGATGGTAGCTAACAGGGTGGGAGTGCCCGCACCCACCAGGTTGCCCTGGTCGACCAGGCTGCGGTCGATGCGTCCACTGATGGGCGCCTTGATATGGGTGTAGTTGAGATTTAGTTGTGCAGTCTCCACGCTGGCCTTGGCGCTCTCCACCTGGGCGTCGGCCTGTTCTTTTTTGGCCCTGGCCTCGATCACGTCCACTTCACTGACCGCTCTGTCCTTGAAGGCATTTTCCTTGCGGGTCAGGGTTGCCTTGGCCAGCTCCAGCTCCGCCCGGCGCACGAGCACTTCCGCCTGGGCCTCCTTGAGCTTGGCTTTATAGGGACGGGGATCGATGACAAAGAGCAGATCACCCTTCTTGACGTAGGAACTGGGGGTGAAGAGGATTTTTTCCAGATACCCTTCCACCCGGGGGCGGATCTCCACGGACTCCTGGGCCTCGGTGGTCCCGGTGAAATCGGCGTAGTTGGTCACTGTCTTGACCAGGGGCTTGCTCACGGTGACGCTTGCCGGGGGTGGGGGGACATAGGTGTTCTTTTTCTCCTTGCAGCCCGTAGCCAAAAGAAGGGCGAGGAGGCTCAGGGTGAGGGTGAGATATATGGGGGAATGGTTGGTCGTTGGTTGCATGGGGTGGCTCCTTGTTGGGGAAAAAAGTGCGCAGTGCGCCGCGGGCAGTGCGCAGGGGAAACGGGTTGTGGCTGTTTTTTTGTGACCTTGTTGACTCTGTTGACTTTGGGGACCTTGTTGAGCTTGGGCCTTCGGCCTTTTTGGATTTGGGGTTACTCGAAGACTGTTTCTTCGAGGGTGGGCAGGGGGGCCTCGGGGGCGTCGGGGTTCCAGCCGCCGCCCAGGGCGGCGTAGAGGTTGACGAAATTGGCCGCGCTGCTGCCCCGGGCCGAGGCCAGGTCGTTCTCCAGGGAGAACTGGTCACGCTGGGCGTCCAGGACGTCCTGGAAGTTGACCAGGCCCTGTTTGTACAACTGGGTGGACAGGTCCACCGACCGTCTGGCCGCGTCCACGGCCCGGTTCAGGGCCCCGAGCTGCACCCGGTCTTCGATGTAGGCGCGCAGGGCGTTTTCTACTTCGTTCAGGGCATTCAGGACCGTGCTTTCGTAGCGGAGCATATACTGCCTGGCCACGGCGTCCTGGGCCTTGACCTGGTTGCGGATGCGGTTGGCGGAAAAGATGTTCCACCGCAGGGATGGTCCGAAAGCGAACACGTTGCTGGCCGGTTCGAACAGGTCGTTGGTGTTCACGGATTCATACCCAAAGGATCCCGTCAGGGAGAGGCTCGGGTAGAGGTCCGCCTTGGCCACGCCGATGCGTGCGGTCTGGGCGGCCAATTGGCGTTCAGCCTTGCGGATGTCCGGGCGTTGCCGGAGCAGGTCGGCGGGCATGCCCAGGGTGGCCTTTTGGGGCGGCAGGGGAATCTCCTTGGGGGTGCTGAGCTCGTCATACAATGCGCCGGGCTGACGGCCGAGGAGCACGGCCATGGTGTTGATGGACTTGGAGAGTTCGATACGCAGGGGCGGCACCGAGGCCTCGGAACTGGCCAGCACCCGCTCTGCCTGGGCCACTTCCAAGCTGGTGGCCAGCCCGTACTTGAATTTGGACCGGGTCAGGTCCAGAACCTGTTTCTGGGATTCGATGTTGGCGTCGGCAGCGGACAGCCTGGCCTGGTAGGTCCGGATGTCCAGATAGGTCTGGGCAACGTTGGCGTACAGGGAGATCATCACGTCGGTCCGGTCTTCCCGTGTGGCCTGGTAGTCGGCGCCGGCCGCTTCCACGGAGCGCCGGATGCGGCCGAACAGATCGATTTCCCAGCTGGCCGAGACGCCGGGCGAGTACAGGCTGTCGGTCTTGCCGAGGCCATAGTTGTTCTTACTCGTCCGGTAGCGGGAGATGTTTGCAGTGGCGTCCAGGGACGGGACTTCCTCACCCAGGGCCACGCCGAGCTGGGCCCTGGACTCGTCCACCCTGGCCACGGCTTCCTTGAGGTCCAGGTTGCCCTTGGATGCCTCGGTGATCAGCTTGGTCAGCAATGGATCGTCATACAGTTTCCACCATTCCAGAACCAGCTTCTCCCGTGCCTTTAAGGCCGGATCGAGAGGCGTGTTCCAGGATTCCGGCATGTCAGTTTTTGGAGGGGTGTATGTTGGCCCCACCGCGGCACAACCTGCGAGCAGCAGGACGAGGACGGGCAGCAGGGAGTTCAGGATGCATCCCGTGCGTGTCAGACAATGGTGTGGATGACAGCTGGTTCGGTCCATAAGCACGATGTCCATGGTTGCGGGTGAAGACGTCGGTGCGGATGTTACGCAGTGTGTCTATCTGACTGTAACATACGCTCTGCCTTGTTCAGTATTTCCGTGGTCCGTAGCAAATAATGGTGACGATGGATAGTGCTTATTGCGGCATAATTCTGCAATCTTTACGTAACTATAGCTTAGTCGCCCGGCATGTTGGTGGTGGAAATTTTGAAACTATTCAGGTGCAATCAATATTTCCTGTAGGGGCGGTCCTGTGTGTCCGCCCATTGTGTGGATACCAGGTAGAAGTGGGCAATGTACCCGAAAACGGGCGGACACACAGGTCCGCCCCTACGGGGGATTTCAATGAGACGTGAATGGTTACGATTTTTTTTAGGCTCTTATTGCGTTTCGGGGGCCTACTCGCAATGCAAGGTCACTCCCCCCTGG